>JAOPVD010000078.1 GCA_025966295.1 Frankiales bacterium
AACTGCCAGTGGGGCATCTTCCTGCGCAACCACGACGAGCTGACGCTCGAGATGGTGACCGACGAAGAGCGCGACTACATGTACAGCGAGTACGCCAAGGACCCGCGGATGAAGGCCAACGTCGGCATCCGGCGCCGGCTGGCCCCGCTGCTGGAGAACAGCCGCGACCAGATCGAGCTGTTCATGGGGCTGCTGCTGTCGCTGCCCGGCTCCCCCGTCCTGTACTACGGCGACGAGATCGGGATGGGCGACAACATCTACCTCGGTGACCGCGACGGCGTCCGCACGCCGATGCAGTGGAACGCCGACCGCAACTCCGGCTTCTCCACCGCCGACCCGCAGCGGATGTACCTGCCGCTCATCCTGGACCCGGTCTACGGCTACCAGGCGCTCAACGTGGACGCCCAGATGCGGTCGCAGACCTCGCTGCTGCACTGGACCCGCCGGATGCTCGGCATCCGCAAGCAGCACCCGGTGTTCGGGATGGGAACCTACGAGGAGCTCGAGGCGTCCAACCCGTCGGTGCTGGCGTTCGTGCGGGAGTTCGGCGACGACCGGGTCATCTGCGTCAACAACCTGTCGCGCTTCCCGCAGCCGGTGGAGCTCGACCTGTCGAGGTTCGAGGGCTTCACACCGGTCGAGATGACCGGTGGCGTGCCGTTTCCGCGCATCGGGGAGCTGCCGTACCTGCTGTCGCTGCCGGGGCACGGGTTCATGTGGTTCGCGCTGAGGGAGGCCGAGGAGTGACCGATCTGCTGCGCGACTGGCTCCCCCGCCAGCGCTGGTTCGGCGGCAAGGGCCGTCCCATCACCGAGGTCACCGAGACGGCGTCCGCCCTGCTCCAGGACGCCGACCCGGTCGTGCGGCTGGCCGTCGTGCACGTCGCCTACGCCGACGGGGACGCCGAGGACTACCAGCTGCTGCTCGGCTCGACCAAGGAGGCGGTCGACCAGCGGCTCGAGCACTCCGTGATCGGGGACGTCAACGGCGCGCTGCTCTACGACGCGGTGCACGACCCGGTCGCGACCGGCGTGCTGCTCGAGCACCTCGCGGCCGGGGACCGGGTCGACGGGCTGACCTTCACCAACGACGTCCCGATCGACCCGACCCTCCCGCCGCGGGTCCTGGGCGGCGAGCAGAGCAACACCTCGGTGGTGTACGGCGACACCGTCATCCTCAAGCTCTTCCGCCGGCTGCAGCCCGGCGCCAACCCCGACATCGAGGTCACCAAGGCGCTCGCCGACGCCGGCAGCACGCATGTGGCGCAGCCGCTGGCCTGGGTGGACGGCACCGTCGAGGGCGAGACCACGACGCTGGGGCTGCTCCAGCCCTTCCTCCGGCACAGCGCGGAGGGCTGGGCGATGGCGACCGCCAGCGTCCGCGACCTGTTCGCCGAGGGTGACCTGCACGCCGACGAGGTGGGCGGCGACTTCGCCGCCGAGTCCGAGCGGCTCGGGCTCGCGACCGGCGAGGTGCACCAGCTGATGGCGCAGACGCTGCCGTCGGCGGTGGCCGGGCCCGAGGAGTCGCGGCAGACGGCGCAGCAGCTGCACGAGCGCCTGGACGCGGCGCTCGCCGTGGTCCCGGAGTTGGCGGCGCACGCCGCCGGGCTGCGCGCGGTCTACGACCAGATCGCCGACCGGACCGAGCCGGTGCCCGTCCAGCGGGTGCACGGCGACTACCACCTCGGCCAGGTGCTGCGCACCCAGGAGGGCTGGGTGCTGCTCGACTTCGAGGGCGAGCCGGCCCGGCCGCTGCAGGAGCGGCGGGCGCTGATGAGCCCGCTGCGGGACGTCGCCGGCATGCTGCGCTCCTTCGACTACGCCGCCCAGCACCTGCTCGCCGAGAACCCCGACCAGCGGCACCTGGCGTACCGGGCGGCGGAGTGGGCAGAGCGCAACAGAGAGGCGTTCTGCGACGGATACGCCCGCGCCGTCGGTGCGGACCCCAGGGACGAGGCCGCACTGCTGCGGGCGTTCGAGCTCGACAAGGCGGTCTACGAAGTGGTTTACGAAGCGCGCAACCGGCCGACCTGGCTGGACATCCCGCTGGGCTCCATCGCCCGCCTGGTGGGGGCGCGGGCATGACCGAGCCGAAGAAGCGCGCCCCCCGCAAGAAGGCGGCTCCCGCCGCCGTGGTGGAGCAGGCCCCGACCGCCGACCCGAAGCTGCCCGCGGCCGACCCCGCGGACCCGGTCGTGACCGGCCCGACCGACGAGGAGCTCGAGCGCCTCGCCGGCGGCGCCTTCCATGACCCGCACTCCGTGCTCGGCATGCACCCGCAGGGCAACGGCTCGGTCATCCGGGCGCTGCGCCCGGGGGCCGAGAAGGTGGTCGCGGTGCTCGGCGACGAGCGGGTCGAGCTGCACCACCGGGCCTTCGGCATCTGGGAGGCCACCGTGGACGGCCCGGTGCGCGACTACCGGCTCGACGTCACCTATCACGGCACGACCTACCCCGCCGACGACCCCTACCGCTACCTGCCCACGCTCGGCGAGGTGGACCTGCACCTCATCGGCGAGGGCCGGCACGAGCACCTGTGGGAGGTGCTGGGCGCGCACGTGCGGAGCTACCCGACCGCGACCGGGGTCAGCTTCGCGGTGTGGGCCCCCAACGCCCGCGGCGTCCGCGTCGTCGGCGACTTCAACGGCTGGAACGGCGCCTCGCACCCGATGCGCTCACTGGGCAGCAGCGGCGTCTGGGAGCTGTTTGTCCCCGACATCGGCGCCGGCACCCGCTACAAGTTCGCCGTCCTCGGCGCCGACTCGGTGTGGCGCGACAAGGCCGACCCGGTGGCCCGGCAGGCCGAGGTGCCGCCGCTCACGGCCTCGATCGTGGCCGAGTCGACGTACGACTGGAAGGACAGCGACTGGCTGGCCGACCGCGACCAGACCGAGCAGCACGCGGCGCCGATGAGCATCTACGAAGTGCACCTGGGCTCCTGGCGGCAGGGCCTGAGCTACGTCGAGCTGGCTGACCAGCTGGTCGAGTACGTGAGCTGGCTGGGCTACACGCACGTGGAGTTCCTGCCGGTCGCCGAGCACCCGTTCGGCGGCTCCTGGGGCTACCAGGTCACCTCCTACTACGCGCCGACC
>JAOPVD010000095.1 GCA_025966295.1 Frankiales bacterium
GGTCGGCGCCTGGGCCGCCACCGGCGGGCTGGCGCTGGTGGCCGGGCCGGTCGCCGGCGGGTTCCTGGTCTCGGCCCAGGGCTGGACGTCGGTGTTCTGGGTCAACGTGCCGCTCTGCGTCCTCGTCGCCGCCGCGATCGTGCCGACCCCGCAGGTGCGGCCGCAGCACCGGCGCCACCTGGACGGCCCCGGGGCGCTGCTGACCTGCCTGGTGCTGGGCGTGACGACGTACGCCGTGGTGCTCGCCGGCCGCAGCGGGCTGACGGCGCAGGTGGTCGGGGCGCTGGCCATCGCGGTGCTCGGCGCGCTGGCCCTGGTCCGGGTGGAGCGCCGCTCCCCCGACCCGCTGCTGCCGGGCGTCCTGCTGCGGGACCGGCGGTTCAGCGGGGCCGCGCTCGGGGCATTCGCCGCGGCGCTGGCGGTCTTCGTGCTGCTCGTGTTCGTCAGCCTGTTCCTGCAGCTGGTGCAGGAGCACGACGCGCAGGCGACCGGCCTGCTGCTGCTGCCGCTGCCGCTCGGCCTGGTGGTGGTGGCGCCGCTGGTCGCCCGCTGGCACGCGGTGGCCGCGCCGGTGCTGCTCGGGCTGCTGCTCGCCGGCGGTGGGCTGCTGGCCCTGGGCGTGGTGCTCACGGCCGGCACCTCGCAGACCTCGCTCGGGCTGCTGCTCGGTGTCGTCGGCGTCGGCGTCGGGCTCACCACGACCCCGGTGGTGGCGGCGGCGCTGGCCTCGGCCGGGCCGGCCCGGCCGGGCCTGGCCGCGGCCAGCATCAACGTGGCCCGCGAGCTCGGCGGCGTGGTCGCGGTCGCGGGCCTCGGAGCACTCGCGGTCTCGCGCCTGACCAGCGCGCTGACGGGCCTGCTCGACGGCGTCGGGGTGACGCCGCAGCAGCGCCCCGCGTTGCTCGACGCGCTGCTGGCGGCCCGCACCGCCGAGGTGCGGACGCTGCTGCTGCACGACGTCGGGCTCGCGAAGACGCTGCGCCTCGGCTCGGGGCTGGCCGACAGCGCCACCGCGAGCTTCGTCGGCTCGACCCGCCTGATCCTGCAGGCGGCCGGCGGCGTGCTGCTCGCCGTGGGCGTGCTCAGCGCCTGGCTGCTGCGCCCGCAGGCCCGGGTCCGCTAGGCCGCGGTGGCCTCGTGGACGTGCGCCACGATGCGGGTCAGCACGTCGGGGTCGGTCTCCGGCAGCACGCCGTGGCCGAGGTTGAACACGTGCCCCTCCGCGGCCTTGCCCTGCTCGAGGACCCGCTCGGTCATCGCCCGCACCACCTCGGTCGGGGCGAACACCACCGTCGGGTCGAGGTTGCCCTGGACCGCCTTGCCCGGGCCGATCCGGCGGACGGCGTCGTCCAGCGCCACCCGGAAGTCGACGCCGACGACGTCGGCGCCGGCGGCGCCCATGTCGTGCAGCAGCTCGCCGGTGCCGACGCCGAAGTGGATGCGCGGCACGTCGCTGACGCCGGCCAGGATCCGGGCGGAGTGCGGCTGCACGTAGGTGCGGTAGTCCTCCGCCGGCAGCGCCCCCACCCAGGAGTCGAACAGCTGGATCGCCGAGGCGCCGGCGTCGATCTGCACCCGTAGGAAGGCCAGGGTGATCGTGGCCAGCCGGTCCATCAGCTGCGCCCAGAGCTGCGGGTCGCCGTACATCAGGGCCTTGGTCCGGCGCTGGTCCTTCGACGGGCCGCCCTCGACCAGGTACGACGCCAGCGTGAAGGGCGCGCCGGCGAAGCCGATGAGCGGGGTGGCCCCCAGCTCGCCGACCAGGGACTGCACCGCGGCGGTGATCTCCGGGGCGCCCTCGAGCGGCGGCAGCCGGTCGAGGTCGGCGGCGGTGCGGAACGGTTCGGCCACGACCGGTCCCACCCCGGGGACGATGTCGAGGTCGACGCCGACGGCCTTGAGCGGCACCACGATGTCGCTGAACAAGATCGCCGCGTCGACGCCGAAGCGCCGCACGGGCTGCAGCGTGATCTCGGTGACCAGGTCCGGGCGGAAGCAGGACTCGAGCATGCCGGTGCCCTCGCGCAGGGCGCGGTACTCGGGCAGCGCCCGGCCGGCCTGCCGCATGAACCAGACCGGGGTGTGCGGCACCGGCTCCCGGCGGCAGGCCCGCAGGAACGCGCTGTCGTGAGGGCTGGGGGCGGCAGGCGGCGTGAGAGGCGTAGTCATCGCCGTCGAGGCTAGTGCTCTGTGACCTGGACGCCCGGGGGGCGTCCCCCGCTTTGTCGGACCCCCGTGCCACGGTGGTGCCGCGAAGGGAGGTCACCGATGACCGAGATGCTCTGCAGGGACTGCGACGCGATCGTGCTATTCGTGACGCCCGAGTGCGACGACGGCCAGGACTGCGGCGACCTGATGTGCGTGCTGTGCGGCGCGGCCGTGACGTTCGGCGGCCTGCTGGTCGCGGAGGAAGCGGTCCGCCGCACCGCTGCGGCCTAGCCGGCAGCGAGCAGGGCCACCCCGCCGAGCGTGCCCAGCACGCCCGCCACCTGCACCGGTCGCAGCCGCTCCGCGTGCAGCTGCCGGGCCAGCAGCACCGTGATGACCGGGTAGAGCGAGGCCAGCACCGACACCACGCTGAGCAGCGCACCGCGGGAGGCCAGCGCGTAGGCGGCGTTGGCCGCCACGTCACCGATCCCGATGGCGGCGAGCAGCCCCAGGTCGCGCCGCACCACCCCGGCCCGGAAGCCGCGCAGCCGCGCGCCGAGGAACACCGCCGCCATCAGGGCGACCGAGGCCAGCCGCATGACGAGCAGCGCCACCACCACGCCGCCCGCCGGGCCCTTGCTGCCGTCCGCGAGCAGCACCGCGACCAGCCCGA
>JAOPVD010000134.1 GCA_025966295.1 Frankiales bacterium
GTCCTTCTCCTCGACGCGGATCTTGTAGGGCCCGCGGTAGACCATGGCGTGCACGCTGTGCCTCCTCGACGGATCGTCCGGCGGCGGACCTGAGGGGTCAGTGCCGTCGCCATGGCGGGGGCGTAACCGCCTCCCTCTGACCTAACCACCAGGTTCCACGGCGGGGAGCACGGCCCCTTCGATCTCACAGGAAACGCGCAGGTGCTCCGGGGGGAGGTGCCAGGCCGGGCCTGGAGGCTCTCGTCATCGGTCCACTCGGACCTTGACCCTGATCCGAAGGAGCACTCCCGTCATGACCGTCCGTACCTTCTCCGCCCGCAAGGCCCTCGCGGGCGTGTCCCTGGTCGCCTGCGGCCTCGTCGCCGGCGGCACCCTCGCCGCGGTCGGCACCGCGAGCGCGGCCGACTCGACCACGGCCGGCACCACCTCGAGCAGCACGAGCCCGACCAGGGCCGCGGAGACCGCGCTGACCGGCGACACCCTGGCGAAGGTGAAGGCCGCGGTGCTGGCCAAGTACGCCGGTGCGACCTTCGACCGGGTCGAGACCGACAACGACGGGGTGTACGAGGCGCACATCGTCACCAAGGCCGGGGACCGGGTCACCGTCGAGCTCGACAAGGCGTACGCCGTCAGCGGCACCGAGTAGCTCACCCGCGAGCGGCGGGACCTTCACCCCCCGGGAGGTCCCGCCGCTGCACCGCGTCTTCAGGGCGTGCGGGACTGGCTGACCAGGATGGAGCCTTGCAGGCCGCTCTGCCGGATGTGGTTCTCCAGCCGTCGGACGACGGTCTCGGTCACGACGCTGCCGCGGCCCAGCAGCAGCATCCCCTGACCGTTCACCACGTCATCCATGAGGATCATCCCAGGACGAAGGTCGACCACCGAGACCTCGACAGGCACGTCCGTGGTGTCGCCGTCGACGATGTGCAGGCCCTGCCAGGCGTCGAGGACGGCCGGGTCGTAGGCCCCGCGTGCCTGGCGCAGCCGCTCGATCGCGGCAAGGGCCGGAACCCGTTGCGACCGCAGGGTGTCGAAGTCGGTGGCGACGCGCAGGATGCGGGACACCAGCGGGATGTCCTGGCCGGCTGGGGCGCCGGGCGGCCTCCCCACTCCGTCGTAGCGAAGCCGCTGCTGCCCGAGGGCGGTGACGACGCCCTGGAGGCGAGGGATGCTGGCCAGCAGGCTCTGGCTCACCTCGGGGATGCGGGCCAGCATGTCGCGCTCTTCGGCGGACAGTGGCTGCCCGCGGTCCATCTTCTGCAGCACCTGCACCGGCAAGGTGACCGCACCGATCTGGGCGAGCATGCCGGTGACCTCCACCTCCCAGTCACGCTTGCCGATCATCGTCGCGGCCAGCTCGGTCACGATCTCCGAGATCCGGACCGCGCGGCTGAAGGCCTCCGGGTGGGCGAGCGCCAGGACATCGATGAGTGACTTGACGGCGCCGCGCAGGGTCTGCTCGAGCAGCTCCTTCTCGAGCGTGACGAAGCGGTGATGCTGCACCGCGTCAGCGAGCGTGCTCAACATCTGCTCCGGTGAGCAGGGCTTGGTGAGGAAGCGGAAGACCTGCCCGTCGTTGACGGCCGCGATGGCCGAGCTCATGTCTGCCTGGCCCGTCAGCAGCAGCCGCACGGTGTCCGGTGTCCGCCGCCGGACCTCCGCGAGGAAGCTCGCCCCGTCGGTGCCGGGCATCTGCATGTCCGAGACGACGACGGCGAAGGGCCCGCCGCCGGCCATCACGGCGAGGGCGTCATCCGCGCTCGTGGCGGTGGAGACGTCGAAGCGGCCACGGAGCTGCCGACGCAGGCCGTCGAGCACGGCCACGTCGTCGTCCACCAGGAGCAGCCGGGGTAGGTCCCCGGTCCGCGGCGCCGACCGGGGCGCCGTCCACGTGGTCATGCTGCAGCTCCCTGTCCTCGCGCGGTTCTCGGCTCCCTGCCCACGGGGCAATCGGCGGCTGGCGGTCCGGGTTGAGGAATAGCGCGCCGCTCGTCTCCGGGTGCGTATCCCTCAACTCGCCCGGTCGGTGTCCGATGTGGGCACCAGAGCCAGCCGTCGCGACCCTGAAGGAGGCATGGAGCAGCGTCGTGAGCCAGTCGGAGACACACAGCGAGTCGTTCGAGACGACACCCGCCGGCGCGTTCCAGGAGCTCGCGACGCTTGCCGCGCACGCGGCGCGTGCCGACCTCGGGTGGGTCTCGCTGGTCGGCCAGGGCCTCGCCTGCGCGAGCGTCTCGCCGGGCCATGATCCGCAGCGGCTACGCGCGCTCGCCCAGGACAGCCCCCTTTCCGGGCTGGTCGAGCCGCTCGTCGTCCTCGATGCTGGCGGTGAGCCGCGGTTCGCCGCCGGCGTGCCGTTGATGGCGGCGGACGGGCGCGTGGTCGGGGCCCTGTGCGTCGCCGACCTGGCCGCGCGGGCCCGCTTCGACGACACGGAGGTCGCGGCCCTCGCTGCACTGGCTCGGCTGGTGATGAGCCAGCTGCGCCTGCAGGACCTGCGGCGGCAGCACGAAGCCGTCCTGCGCGCAGCCGGCCAGGTCTGCTTCCGCACCGACACGGAGGGCGCCCTGGTCGAGCTCAGCCCGTCCTGGACGGACCTGACCGGTCAGGACCGGTCGGCCGCGCTGGGCCGGCCGCTCGCGGACTTGGTCTCCCCGGCCGACCGAGTGGCGGTCAGCGCCATGCTCGCTCCGCTGGGGGAGGGACGGAGCGAGCGCCTCGACTGCAGCCTCGTGCGGCAGTCGGGCCCCGCCATCCCGGTCGAGCTGGCGGTGGGGTCGTTGCCGGACGGCCTAGGGGCCTCGGGGGCTGTCGGCGTCCTCACCGATCTGCGCGACCGCCGCCGGCGCGAGATGGCGAACGGTCACGACGCCAAGCTGGAGGCGCTCGGGCGGCTGTCCGCGGGCATCGCGCACGAGATCAACACACCGATCCAGTTCGTCGGCGACAACACCCGGTTCCTCGCCGAGGCCTACGAGGACATGATGCAGCTGCTCCTGACGTACCGGGGCTGCCTGGACCGGTCCGCGAGCGAGCCGCCGTCGCAAGAGCAGTGGGAGCTCATCGCCGCTGCGGAGCAGAAGGCCGACCTCGCCTACCTGTCGGCCGAGGTGCCCTCCGCGGTGGCACAGAGCCTGGAAGGTATCGAGCGGGTCGCCTCCCTGGTCCAGGCCATGAAGGCGTTCAGCTACAAGGATGCCGTCGAGCGGTCCTACGCAGACCTCAACGAGGCGCTCCGCACGACCTGCACGGTGGCGCGCAACGAGACCAAGTACGTCGCCGAGGTCATCCTCGACCTGGAGGAGGTGCCGCCACTGCTGTGTCACATCGGCGACCTGAACCAGGTGTTCCTGAACCTGCTGGTCAATGCCGCCGACGCCCTCCGGGAGCAGGGCGAGGACCTGGCGACGGGCGAGATCCGGGTCAGCACCCGAGTGGACGGCGGCGACGTCGTCGTCACGGTCGCCGACAACGCAGGCGGCATTCCCGAGGAGATCCAGGACAAGGTCTTCGAGCCGTTCTTCACCACGAAGGAGGTCGGACGCGGCACGGGTCAGGGCCTGGCCCTCGCGCGGGCCGTGGTCCACGACAAGCACGGCGGCACGATCACGCTCTGCTCGGAGCTGGGCAAGGGCAGCGAGTTCGTCATCCGCCTGCCCCTTTTCGGACCCGGTGTGGTCCGCTGATGCGCAAGCCCGCCGTGCTCTTCGTCGACGACGAGGCGAGCATCCTCGACGGGATCCGCCGCTCCCTACGGGGCCGGCGTCACGACTGGGACATGGAGTTCCTCACCAGCGGTGCCGCCGCTCTCGAGCACCTGTCGCACACGCCGTGTGACGTCGTCGTCTCCGACATGCGGATGCCGGGCATGGACGGCGCCGAGCTGCTGGCCCACATCTGCCGCCGCCATCCGGGGGTGGCGCGCGTCGTGCTCTCAGGGCACACCGAGCGGGAGGCCGCGGTGCGGGCCTCGGTGGTCGGGCACCGGTTCCTGAACAAACCCTGCGAGGGCGATGCCCTGAGCGAGCTGGTCGAGCAGCTCACCAGCGGGATGGACGACCCGTGTGGTGCCGAGCTGCGCCGCAACGCCGGCAGCGTGCGCTGTCTCCCGGTCCTCCCGGAGCAGATGCAGCGGGTGGCAGCGAGCCTCGCCGCTCCCGACATCGAGCTCGGCGCCGTGATCGAGGCGGTGGTCAACAGCATCGGTCTGGCCGCCAAGCTGCTGCAGTTGGCGAACTCCAGCTTCTTCGGGTCCAGCCAGCGGGTGACCTCCGTCACGCACGCCGTCACCTCCCTCGGACTGCCGACCCTGCAGGCGCTGATCGCGACCGACCCGGGGCTGTGGGCAGCCGACATCACCGATCCCGCCGAGCTGACCCAGCTGACAGCCGTGTGGCGGCACTCCATCGCCTCGGCGCGGCTGGTCCGCGAGCTCGCCTCCCCGGGCAACGCGCCCTACAGCGAGGTCGCGGCCCTGCTGCAGGACGTCGGACGGCTTGCGCCGCTCAGCGCCTCCTGGAGGGAGGAGGACGCTGGTCGGCCCGCCGCGGTGCACAGCGATCAGGTCGGTGCCGACCTGCTTCACCTGTGGGGGCTGCCCCGCCCCATCGTGGTCGCCGTCGCCGAGCGGTACCTCCCGAAGGACGACTACCCGTACGGCTTGGGCGTGAGTGGCGCCCTCCGGGCTGCAAACCTCCTGCTGCAGGGAACCGAGTGCGCGGACCCCTACGACACGACGCACGAGAGCGAGCTCGGCCGGCTGCTGGCGCACCCGCAGCTGGTGGCTGCCGACTGCGACTGGCGGCTGCGCGCGCAGCGGGTGGCGGCCGAAGCGGCGGAGGCTCTCGCATGAGCCACCGCAGGACGACGTCCAGCCCTCTTCGGGAGGGGCAGCCATGCCACACGTCCTGATCGTCGACGACGACGCCTTCATCCGCGACCTGATCGCCGACATCCTCGGACTGGAGGGCTACACCGTCCGGGCCGCGGTGGACGGTCTGGCCGGCGTACGGGAGTACACGGCGCTGCGACCGGACTGCGTGGTGCTGGACGTGATGATGCCGGGGATAAACGGCTTCGAGGTGCTCCGGCAGATGCGGTGCGTCGACGACCTGCCGGTGCCCGTCATCATGCTCACGGCGGCCGGCGAGCCCGAGTCCGAGCGGGAGGCCTGGGTAGGAGGAGCGGACTTCTTCCTCCAGAAGCCCTTCGAGGCGGAGCAGCTCGTCGAGGTGATGGAGTCGCTGCTGAGCGACAGCCCGCTGCGTCCGTCGCTGTGACAGGCAGGGGGCCGGTCAGAGCCCTTGCTCAGGGGTCGGGTTGCCCTTGACACGCTGCAGGAACGCCGCGACGGCCTCGCTGGACGGCGACGCTGCCGCCGTGTTCTCGTCTTGCAGCTGGGCGTAGACCTCGGCCCGGTGCACCTGGACCTCCGGCGGCGCCTGGATCCCGATCCGGACGCTGTCGCCCTTGATCTCGAGCACCGTGACGATGACGTCGTTGCCGATGGTGATGCTCTGCTGGGGACGGCGGGTGAGAACGAGCACGCGCGGGTTCCCTTTCGATGGGCCGGAGTCTCAGGATAGGCGGGGTGGTGCGCGGGGCGCCTCAGCCGCCGATCAGGGGAGCGCGGAGCGGGAAGTCCTGCCCGTTGAGCACGATCTGCGCGGCGTGCCTGGTCCGCTGGTTCACGACGAGGGGGGCCAGCAGGTTGGCGGTCGCGTCCTCGGGGCGCTGGCCGAGCGTGACCACGAGCAGCACCAGCGCCTCCTCCGCGTCCCGCAGGTCCAGCCGCGAGACCGACACGTCGTCGAGCAGCGGCGCGTAGTCGGAGAAGAACGGGGCCGGAGCCACGACCACGAAGTCAGGGCTCGCGTCGTCAGCGGACTGCAGCTCGAAAGCGCCACCGCCGGACTCGACGAGGACGAAGCGCCGCGCGTCGGGGAAGCCGACGAGGCCGGTCTCGAACAGCAGGTACGGACTCGTCGTCGGCCCCGCATCGGTCTGGGTGACAGTCATGATCGCAGCCTCATCTCAGCTCAGGAACGCC
>JAOPVD010000142.1 GCA_025966295.1 Frankiales bacterium
GGACCTGTCGACCGCCGCCGCCTACCTGGCCGCGCCGCTGGTCGCGGGCGGCTCGGTCACCGTCGAGGGCTGGCCGCTCGGTACCCGGCAGCCCGGCGCGGTGCTGCCCGACCTGCTCGAGCAGATGGGCGGCGTGGTGACCCGCGGGGCCGACAGCGTCACGGTCGCGGCCGGTGACGGGCTGCGCGGCATCGACGCCGACCTGGGGGACGCGCCGGAGCTGACGATGGTCCTCACCGCCCTCGCCGCGCTGGCGCCGACGCCCAGCCGGTTCCGCGGCGTGGCGCACATCCGGCTGCAGGAGACCGACCGGCTCAAGGCGCTCGCCACCGAGCTCAACGCGGTCGGCGGCCAGGTCGAGGAGACCGAGGACGGTCTCACGGTCGTCCCGCGGGCCCTCCGCGGCGGCCACCTCTCGTCGTACGACGACCACCGCATCGCCATGGCCTGGGCGGTGCTGGGCCTCGGGGTCGACGGCATCGCGGTCGACGACATCGCCACCACCCGCAAGACCGTGCCCGACTTCGTCGGGTCCTGGACCCAGTTGCTGGGCGCCTAGTGCCCCGGGAGCTCGACGAGGACGACGTCCGCGTCCGGCCTCCGCGCAGCACCCGGCCGCGCACCAAGTCCCGTCCGGAGCATGCCGGCGCCGCCCCGGGCACGGTGGTCACGGTCGACCGCGGCCGCTACCGGGTGCAGGTCGACGACCGGATCATCACGGCGGTGCGGGCCCGCGAGCTCGGCCGACGGGCCGTCGTCACCGGCGACCGGGTGGCGCTGGTCGGTGAGCTCGGCGGCGGGCCGGACGCGCTCGCCCGGGTGGTGCGCGTCGAGCCGCGGACCTCGCTGCTGCGCCGCACCCCGGACGACACCGACCCGGTCGAGCGGGCGGTCGTCGCCAATGCCGAGGTGCTGGTCGTCGTGACCGCGCTGGCCGACCCGGTGCCGCGCCCGCGGCTGATCGACCGCTGCCTGGTGGCGGCTTTCGACGGCGGGCTGACGCCGCTGCTGTGCCTCACCAAGAGCGACCTGGCGTCGGCCGAGGAGCTGCTCGCGCTGTACGAGCCGCTCGGGGTGGAGGCCCTCGTCACCGGCCGCGACACCGGCGTCGTGGAGTTGCAAGAACGCCTGCAGCACAAGACCTCCGTGCTGTTCGGCCAGTCCGGCGTGGGTAAGTCGACGCTGGTCAACCAGCTCGTGCCGGACGCGTTCCGGGCGGTCGGCGAGGTGACCGGGGTCGGCAAGGGCCGGCACATCTCGTCGTCGGCGATCGCGCTGCCGCTGCCCGGTGGCGGCACCGTCATCGACACCCCGGGCGTCCGGTCGTTCGGGCTCGGCGCCGTCACGCCGGCCGGCGTCCTGGCGGCCTTCCCCGACCTGGCGCCCGGCGCCGAGGAGTGCCCGGTGGGGTGCGACCACCTCGGCAGCTCGTGCGCCCTCGACGAGTGGGCGGCCGAGCACGGCACCCGCCCGGAGCGGCTGGAGTCGTTCCGCCGGTTGCTGCGGAGCCGGGACGCGACCGACGTCGAATGACTCGTCCCTGCGGGACCGGGGGGCCAGCGCTGCGCGCTTGTCCCCTCGAACTCACGGGCCGCCGGCAGCCCTCAGCACCAAAAGTGGCCCGACGCGTCAGAACGAGGGGACAAGTGGCCCGAGCGGGAGGCCTTTGCCGTCGGCTCAGACGTCGACGGAGCCGCCGGAGCGCCAGTACTCCCCGCGGGCGCGGGTGAGGAAGCCCTCGTCGACGAGGTGCCGGCGCAGCGCCGCGTGGTCGTCGTGGAAGGCCCGCAGCAGCACGTCGACCTCCCGCTCCGGGTAGCGGGTGCCGGGCTCGAAGACCTTCGCGATGTGGTCGAGCACGACGAGCCGCTTGGCGCGCGAGACCGGGATGCTCAGCAGCCGGCCGTTGCGCAGGAAGGCGCGCAGCACGGCCGCGACCCGCGGCTCCAACCCCTCCTGCTCGTACGGCGTGGCCGCCGCGCCGGCGTCCCGGGCGTGCTGGCGCAGCGACGCCAGGTCGACCGACCAGACGTCCGCGCTCAGCCGGACCGCCTCGCCGGCCTCCAGCTTGGCCAGCGCCGCGAGCACCGCGCGGGCCGGCAGCCCGGTGCGGGCCGCGACCTGCTCCGCCGTACCGGGTTCGAGGGCCAGCGCCCCGAACACCCGCAGCCGGTCCTCGTCCGCCAGCAGGCCCCACACGTCAGGGCGCCTCGTGCTGGAGCCACCAGAGCAGCGCCGTCAGCGACAGCCCGTCGCGCACCTCGCCGGTGCGCACCAGCGCGCGCACGGTCGCGACCGGCACCCACTCGACGCGGTCGGCCTCGCTGGGGTCCGACGGGGCACCGACGTAGCCGGCGCCGTCGGCGGCGAACAGCTCGAAGCGGCCGTCGGAGATCCCGGCCATCGGGTGGTAGCCGACCAGGGGCCGCAGCGGGCCGGGCCGCCAGCCGGTCTCCTCGAGCACCTCGCGGGCGGCCGCCTCGAGCAGGCTCTCGCCCTGTTCGACCCGGCCGGCCGGGACCTCCCAGCCCCAGCTGCGGGTGATGAACCGGTGCCGCCAGAGCAGCAGCACGCCGCGGTCGGGGTCGTGCACGACGACGCCGGCCGCGGGCAGGTGCCGACGCACCACGTGGTGCTCGAAGCGCGCGCCGCCCGGCACCTCGACGTCGACCAGGCGGAGCGACACCCACGGCGACTCGTAGACCGACCGCTCGCCGTGCTCGATCCACTCCACCCAGCCGACGCTAGTCCGCGAGCGCGATGACCGCCTCGACCTGCTGCCTGCGGCCGGCCAGCTCGGCCCGCTCGGCGTCGAGCAGGTCGGCCTGGTCCTCGTCGTTGCGCATCAGGGCGTCGAGGTCGATGCCGGCCATGTCGAGCACACCCATGTCGGCGTAGGCCTTCTGCACCTTGTCGCCCCACAGCCCGATGTCCTTGACGCACGGCACGATCCGCTGGAACAGCAGCGACTGGTAGGCCTGGAAGTACGGCGCGCTGGAGACCGCCTCGAGGCAGGCGTCGACGTCCAGGCCCATGTTCTCCCAGACCTCCTGCTGCCGGAACCGGTCGCGCATGAGGTAGCAGCCCTCGACCACGAACTCCTCGCGCTCGGCGAGCTCGGAGCTGCTGAGCTGGGCGTAGTAGTCGCGCAGCGCGATCCGGCCGAACGCGACGTGCCGGGCCTCGTCCTGCATGACATAGGCCAGGATCTGCTTGGGCAGCGGCTTGGTGGTCATGTCCCGCAGCAGGCCGAACGCCGCCAGCGCCAGGCCCTCGATGAGGACCTGCATCCCGAGGTAGGGCATGTCCCAGCGGCTGTCGGACAGGGTGTCGTCGAGCAGCGCCTTCAGGTGCTCGTTGATCGGGTAGAGCAGCCCGACCTTCTCCTGCAGGAAGCGCGCGTAGGTCTCGGCGTGCCGGGCCTCGTCCATGGTCTGGGTGGCGGCGTAGAACTTGGAGTCCAGGTCAGGTACCGACTCCACGATCCGGGCGGAGCAGATCATCGCGCCCTGCTCGCCGTGCAGGAACTGGCTGAACTGCCACGCCCCCAGGTGCAGGCCGAGCTCGTCCTTGGCCTTCTTGTCGTTGGCGAAGTTCTTGTCCCACATGTCGGTGCCGTAGATCGAGATCGCCTCTTCCGGCATGCCG
>JAOPVD010000155.1 GCA_025966295.1 Frankiales bacterium
GGCGGGACCTCACTCGCCCACACCGTGCTCGTCTGCGACCGGCTCCACCACGACCTCCACCACGGCAAAACCGTCCCCCTCCGCAACCACCGATGGCTCAACGAACACGGCTGGACCAACCCACCAAACGGACACCGGTAGCCGGCGCGACCCGGCCGTGAACGCCGCCCTGCGCCGCTACTGGTTCACCCTCAACCGCCCGGGCCCCGCGGGTCCTCCGCGATGGCTGCGGCATCTGACCTCGTCGAGTTGGGCTTGCAGGTGCAGGATCGGCTGCGCCAGGGCACGCGGGCCAGGCGTGTCATCGTGGCCAGGCTGTCGTCGTCGGCGCGGATCCGGAACGCCGAACAGGTCTCGAGCAGGTCGATGCGCTTGAGGCCGGATAGGCGGCCGCAAAGGTCTTCCGGGGCGGTGACCAGGGGCTGGTGGAGCTGGTTCAGGGCCGGGGTGCGGGACCTGTTCGCGCTGCGCTGCACGGCTTCCAAGGTTCGCAGTGCTTCCACCGGCCGTCGGTTCGATGACCTCAACCTGCTGCTCGAGCAGGTGCCGGCTCAGGCCGGTGCCGTCGCTGCCGGTTTCCTCGATCCCGACCTGGTCGAGCTGCCCAAATCCGGGCAGCCACCGCAGGTCGACGCCGCCGGTGACGACGACGCCTGTTGGTGCGACGGTGGTCGTGTTAGTTCACGTCGTGACCAGGCGCGCCGCTGGGACGGTGATCGGCGGGATCCTCTGTGCGAGGCAACAGCCCCCGGACTCAGGGCTCGTGGAGCATGAGCTGGCGGGCGGCCTCGGTGAGGGAGCCCGACAGCGACGGGTAGATCGAGAAGGTGTGCGCCACCTGGTCCACGGTCAGCCCGTTCTGGACCGCCAGCGAGACCGACAAGATGAGCTCACTGGCGTGCGGCGCGACCACGACGCCACCGAGGATGGAGCCGGAGCCGGGCCGGCAGAACAGCTTCACGAAGCCGTCGGTGATGCCCTCCATCTTGGCGCGGGCGTTGGTGGCCAGCGGCAGCTTGAGCACGTTCGCGGCGATGATGCCGGAGTCCACCTGCTTCTGGGTGACGCCGACCGAGGCCACCTCCGGGTCGGTGAAGACGTTCGAGGACACCGACCAGAGCATCAGCGGGGCGACCGCCTCACCGAGGGCGTGCCACATCGCGATCCGGCCCTGCATGGCGGCGACCGAGGCGAGCATCAGCACCCCGGTGCAGTCACCGGCGGCGTACACGCCGGCGGCGGTGGTGCGGGAGACCCGGTCGACCTTGATGAAGCCGCCCTCGTCGAGCGCGACGCCGGCCTCCTCCAGGCCCAGGCCGGCGGTGTTGGGCACCGAGCCGACCGTCATGAGCACGTGCGAGCCGGTCACCCGGGAGCCGTCGGTCAGCGTGACCACGACGCCGTCGCTGTCGCGCTCGACCCCGGCCGCACGGCCGCGCTGGATCTTCATGCCGCGGCGCTCGAAGACCTGCTGCAGCAGCTCGGCGGCGTCGGCGTCCTCCGAGGGCAGCACCCGCTCACGGCTGGACACCAGCGTGACCTCGCAGCCCATCGCCAGGTAGGCCGCGGCGAACTCCGCACCGGTCACACCGGAGCCGACCACGACCAGGTGCGCCGGCAGCTCGTTGAGGTCGTACAGCTGCCGCCAGTCGAGCACCCGCTCGCCGTCCGGCTCCGCCCCGGGCACCACCCGCGGGTGCGCGCCGACCGCGAGCAGGACCACGTCGGCCTCGACCAGCTCGTCCCCGACCTGGACCCGGCCAGGACCGGCGAGCCGGGCCGCACCGGTGAGCAGGCGCACTCCGGCCCGGGCCAGCGTGGCCGCGATGTCGGCGGACTGGGCGAGCGCGAGCGACTTGACGCGGGCGTGCACCTCGGCGACCGCGACGCCCACCGAGCCGGTCGCGTGCACACCGACCCGATCTGCCTGGGACAGCTCGGTCATCGCGTCGCTGGTGGCAATGAAGGTCTTGCTCGGCACGCAGTCGGCCAGCACGCACATGCCACCGATGCCGTCGCGCTCGATGAGGGTCACCTCCGCCCCCAGCTGGACGGCCACGAGGGCAGCCTCGTAGCCCGCGGGCCCTCCTCCGACGATGGCGATGCGTGTCACACGGCCATTGTCCCAGAGCCCAGGACTCCGCTCGGTAGGGTTCGTCCCCATGGCGCTCTACGCCGCGTACGGCAGCAACCTGAACCCGGCGCAGATGCACGAGCGGTGCCCGCACTCCCCCGTGGCCGGGACCGGCTGGGTCGAGGGCTGGCGGCTGACGTTCGGCGGTGAGGACCTCGGCTGGGAGGGCTCGCTCGCGACCATCGTCGAGGCCCCCGGTGCGCACGTCTACGTCGGCCTGTACGACGTCACGAAGGAGGACGAGCGCCTCCTCGATGCCTGGGAGGGCGCCGACAACGGGCTGTACCGCAAGGTGCGGGTCCGGGTCGCGATCCTCGACGGCGAGCGGCTGGCCTGGGTCTACGTGCTCGACGGCTTCGAGGGCGGGCTGCCGTCGGCGCGCTACCTCGGGGTGCTCGCCGACGCCGCGGAGAAGGCCGGCGCCCCTGACGACTACGTCCGGGAGCTGCGCACCCGACCGTGCCGGTCGTCCGGTTCCTGAGCCGGCTCGACCAGCACGTCCGGCGTCTCGAGCGGCGGGGATGCGCTCTCCGACACCACGATCGCGACGGCGAGCACGGTGATGAGCCCGCCCACCACGCTGGTCGTGGTGATGTCCTCGCCGGCGATCAGCGCGCCCAGCGCCACCGCCACGACCGGGTTCACGTACGCGTAGGTCGCGACCTTGCTGACCGGCGCGGTGCCCAGCAGCCAGGAGTAGGCCGTGAACGCCACCACCGAGCCGAACACCACCAGGTAGCCCAGCGCCAGCAGCGCCGAGGTCTTCACCCCTGAGGTCGGGAGCTGCTCACCGCGCAGGAGGCCGACCACGGCCAGGCCGACCGCCCCGCCCAGCATCTCGGCGACGGTCGTCACGAGCGGGTCCTTCGGCAGCTCGATGCGGGTGGCGAGCACCGAGCCGACGGCCCACAGCGCGCTGCTGCCCAGGACCAGCACCGCCGCCGCGGCCGACACCCCCTCCGGCCGGGTGCCCGGCAGCAGCAGGACCCCGAGCCCGACGAACCCGATCGTCACGCCCAGCACGGTGCGGCCGCTCGGCCGGTCCCGCAGCAGCGCCCGCAGCATCACGACGTAGAGCGGGACGCCCGCGATGAGCAGCGCCGTCAGGCCCGAGGGCAGTCCGTGGTCCTCCGCCATCGTGACGCCGCCGTTGCCACCGAGCAGCAGCAGCAGCCCGATGACGGCGCCGCCCAGCCACTGCCGCCCGCTCGCCCGGAACGGCGCGCTGCCCCGCCGTACCAGCACGAAGCTGCCGATGAGAGCGGCGGCCATCAGGAAGCGGGCAGCGGCCGTGAGCAGCGGCGGCAGCCCGTCGACGACGTAGCTGATGGCAAGGTAGGTGGAGCCCCAGACCACGTACACGAGGCCGAGCGCGGTCCAGGTCTTCCAGGCGGCGGGGGGCACGGACCCACCCTTTCAGGCCCGGCCAGTGGTTTGATCCGGGCATGTCGCAGATGGCAGGCAAGACGTGCATCGTGACCGGCGCGAGCTCGGGCATCGGCACCGCCACGGCGCTCGGTCTCGCCGAGCGCGGCGCCGACCTGGCCATCGTGGGCCGCGACGCCGCGCGGCTGGACGTCGCCGCCGAGCGCTGCCGCAACGCCGGCGCCCCCAGCGTGCGGACCTACCGAACCGACTTCTCGGTGCTCGACGAGGTGCGGGCGCTCGCCGACGAGCTGCTCACCGACCTGCCTCGCATCGACGTGCTGATCAACAACGCCGCGCTCGTGCTGCAGCACCGGCAGGAGACCCCGCACGGCTACGAGAAGGACATCGCGGTCAACCACCTGGCGCCGTACCTGCTGAACCTGTTGCTGCTGGACCGGCTGGTGGCCTCGGCACCGGCCCGGGTCGTCAACGTCGCCTCCGACGCGCACACCTTCGGGCCGATGGAGCCCGACGACTACATGAGCACCCGCGGCTACAAGCCGATGAAGGTCTACGGCCGCAGCAAGCTCGCCAACATCTTGTTCACCGTCGAGCTGGCGCGGCGGCTGGAGGGCACCGGTGTCACGGCCAACTGCCTGCACCCCGGCCTCGTCTCGACCGGGCTGGGTCGCGACAACAAGCTGGGGGTGCTGTTCCTGAAGCTCGCCCGGCCGTTCATCAAGAGCCCCACCGACGGTGCCGAGACGACGCTGCTGTTGGCCGGCGACCCCGTGACGGTCAGCGGCGAGTACTTCGCCGACGGCAAGGTGCACCGCACCAAGGACTACGCCAAGGACCCGCTGATGGCGGTCCGGCTCTGGGACGACAGCGCCCAGCTGGTGGGGCTGGACTGAGTCAGCGCAGCAGCTTCTTGGCCCGCTGCAGCTGTACCAGCACCGACCAGGTGACCTCCGCGAGGGGCCGGTCGCCGTTGACGGTGAGCAGCCGCTCGCGCTCGCGGTAGTAGTCGAGCAGCGGCCGGGTGTGCCGCTCGTACACGTCGAGCCGGTGCTCGAGGACCTCCGGGTCGTCGTCGGACCGGCCGCTGGTCAGGCCGCGGGCGACGATCCGGGCGAGCAGCGCCTCCCGCGGCACCGCCAGGTGCACCGCCACCTGGACGGCGACGCCCAGCTCGCGCGCGACGCCGTACGCCTGCTGGGCCTGCTCGACGGTGCGCGGGAAGCCATCCAGGACGTAGCCGCCGTCCCGGGCCGCCGCGAGCACCGGCTTGCGGAGCATGTCGAGCACGATGCTGCTGGGCACCAGCTCGCCGCGGTCCATGAAGGCCTGCGCCCGCTGCCCGATCGGCGTCCCGGTCGCGACGTGGTGCCGCAGCAGGTCGCCGCTGGAGATGTGCGCCAGCGCGAAGTGGTCGGCGATGCGGCCCGCCTGCGTCCCCTTGCCGGCACCAGGCGCGCCGATGAGCAGCAGCCGCACGGGAGCTCCTCGCTACGGGTGTTCAGCGTCTCACGCCTGCGGAACTGGGCAACCCTGCAGTGTGGTCCTGCGTTCGCTGCTCGCGGCGCTGCTGGCCGCCGGGTGCGCCGGTTCCGGCGGCAGCACCGCGCCGTCCAGCACCGCGCCGCCCAGCACCACCGCGAGCCCCACCCGCCGCACGGCGC
>JAOPVD010000156.1 GCA_025966295.1 Frankiales bacterium
GCCGCGCGGCGGCGTGCCGGTCGCGGCCGAGGTCGCCCGCGCGCTGCATGCGCCGCTCGACGTCTTCGTGGTCCGCAAGCTCGGCACGCCGGGGCACCGTGAGCTGGCGATGGGAGCGATCGCGAGCGGCGGCGTCCGGGTGCTCAACGACGACGTGGTGCGCCACCAAGGGGTGTCGGCGCGCACGGTCGACGCGGTGGCGGCCCGCGAGCTCATCGAGCTGCAGCGCCGCGAGCAGGCCTACCGCGGCGGCCGGCCGCCGACTGAGCTGACCGGCCGCACCGCGCTGCTGGTCGATGACGGGCTCGCGACCGGTGCCACCATGCGGGCCGCCGCGCAGGCGGTCCGGGCCGCCGGCGCCGCACGGGTGGTGGTGGCGGTGCCGGTGGGGGCGGCCGACAGCCTGCAGGCGGTGCCGGCGGACGACGTGGTCTGCCTGCACATCCCGCAGTCGTTCGGTGCGGTCGGCGCCTACTACCGGGACTTCACCCAGACCACCGACGAGGAGGTCCGGCGGCTGCTGCGTGCGGCGCCCGGCGCGGGGCAGGATGAGCCGCATGAAGGTCGGCCTGCAGATCCCTGACTTCACCTTCCCCGGCGGCCCGACCACGCTGGGTCCGGACCTGGCGCGGATCGTGCGCACCGCCGACGAGGGCGGCTTCGAGACCGTCGCGGTGATGGACCACCTGTTCCAGATCAGCATGCTCGGCCCGCCCGAGAAGGACATGCTCGAGGCCTACACGACCCTCGGCTTCCTGGCCGCCCACACCACGCGCGCCCGGCTCCTCACGCTGGTGACCGGCGCGGTCTACCGCCCGCCGGGGCTGCTGGCGAAGATCGTCAGCACCCTCGACGTGCTCAGTGGCGGCCGCGCCATGCTGGGCATCGGCGCGGCCTGGAACGAGCAGGAGGCGCGCGGGCTGGGGCTGCCCTTCCCGCCGGTGGCCGAGCGGTTCGAGCGGCTGGAGGAGACGCTGCAGATCTGCCTGCAGATGTGGTCGGACTCCGATGCGCCCTTCCACGGCAGGCACTACCAGCTCGAGCGGACCCTCAACGTGCCGCAGCCGTTGACGCGGCCGCACCCCCCGATCCTCATCGGCGGCGGCGGCGAGAAGAAGACCCTGCAGCTGGTCGCCCGCTACGCGCAGGCCTGCAACCTGTTCCCCGGGCCGGATCTGCAGCACAAGCTCGAGGTGCTGCGGGAGCACTGCGCCGCCGAGGGCCGCGACTACGACGACATCCAGAAGACGGTCTACTACGTCTTCGACGTCTCCCAGGGCACGCAGAAGGTGCTCGACGACCTCGGCCAGTACGCGGAGCTGGGCTTCACCCTCGCGCTCGGCCAGGTCCAGGATGTGCACACCATCACGCCGCTGGAGACACTGGCCAACGACGTCATCCCGCAGCTCTGACCCTGGAAGGCACCTCCGTGCAGTACACCCGACTTGGCGGCACCGGCCTGGAGGTCTCGCGCCTTTGCCTGGGCTGCATGAGCTTCGGCAGCTCCGACCGCGGCGCACACAGCTGGACCCTCGACGAGGAGCACAGCCGGCCGCTGATCGGGCGCGCCGTCGAGGCCGGCATCACCTTCTTCGACACCGCGAACGTCTACTCCGACGGCAGCAGCGAGGAGATCCTCGGGCGGGCTTTGAAGGACTTCGCCACCCGCGACGAGGTGGTCATCGCCACCAAGGTGCACGGCCGGATGCGGCCCGGCCCGAACGGCGGCGGGCTGTCCCGCAAGGCGATCCTCACCGAGATCGACCACAGCCTGCGCCGGCTCGGCACCGACTACGTCGACCTGTACCAGATCCACCGCTGGGACCCCAAGACGCCGGTCGAGGAGACCCTCGAGGCCTTGCACGACGTCGTGAAGGCCGGCAAGGCGCGCTACGTCGGCGCCTCCTCGATGTGGGCCTGGCAGTTCAGCAAGGCGCTGCACACCGCGGACCTGCGCGGCTGGACCCGGTTCGTGAGCATGCAGAACCACTACAACCTGCTCAACCGCGAGGAGGAGCGCGAGATGCTGCCGCTCTGCGCCGACCAGCGCATCGGGGTCCTCCCGTGGAGCCCGCTCGCCCGCGGCCGGCTGGCCCGCGCCTGGGACGACGCGACCGAGCGCTCCGCCACCGACGAGTTCGGTTCCAGCCTGTACGTCGAGTCCGACCGGGCGATCGTGGAGAAGGTGGCCGAGGTTGCGGCCCAGCGCGGCGTCGCGCCGGCCCAGGTGGCGCTCGCCTGGCTGCTTTCCAAGCCGGTGGTGACCGCCCCGATCGTCGGGGTCACGAAGATCGGTCACCTCGAGGACGCCCTGGCGGCGCTCTCCCTGACGCTCACCGAGGAGGAGATCAAGGCCCTCGAGGCGCCGTACACGCCGCACCAGCCCGCCGGGTTCGGCTGAGCGCTGGGGTCAGACCTGCAGGCTCTCACCGCGCGCCACCGGCCGGACGCCGGTGAGCCCGCGACGCTCGACCTCGGTGAGGAAGCTCGACACCGGGTCCTTGAAGACGCCGTAGTCCCCGTGGTGGATGGGCACGCAGCTCACCGGCCGGACCACCTCGAGCAGGTCGGCGCCCTCCTGGCCGTTCATGGTCACGAGCATGCCGAGCACCCGGGTGCCGCCGAGGTGCCACAGCCCGAGGTCGAGGCCGGGGTACCGGCGCGGCACCTCGCGCAGCTCCTCCACGAACAGGCTGTCCCCGGTGATGTAGACGCTGCTGCCGTCGGGGAACTCGAGCACGCTGCCCATGACGTCCGGCAGCAGGCCGCGCGCCGGGCCGCGGGCGTGCCGGCCGGGGGCGCTCGTGACCCGCAGCGTCCGACCGTCCTTGGTCAGCTCCCACGACTCCCAGGTGCTGAGCGCGACGGCCTGCTCGAAGCCCTGCAGCCGGAGCTTGAGGGCCGACTGCCGGGTGCTGAGGAGCGGCAGCTGCCGGTCCAGCTCGCGGCGGGCGACCCGGTCCCAGTGGTCGCCGTGCACGTGGCTGACGATCACGGCGTCGAGCGGCGGCAGCGCCTGCGGGGTCGTGCTGGGCTCGGTGAGCCGGCGCGACCACAGCCCCTTCCCGAGGTAGGCACGCTGGCCGCGGTGCAGGAAGTTCGGGTCGGTGAGCAGCGTGAACCCGTCGTGCTCCAGCAGCACGGTGGCGGTGCCGATCCAGGTCAGCTGCACCGGCTAGGTGCTGCGGCCGGTGAGCTTGTCGCGCAGCCGGTCGACCAGCCCGACCCCCGGCCCGACCAGGATGTGGAACAGCGCGCTGTTGGGCGCGTTGGGGTGCGGCCGGGTGGGGGCGATCTTCTTCATCGCCTCGACCTTGCTCTTGAGCTCGACCAGCTCGTCGTGGGGCACTGCCTGCCGCAGGTTGGGGAACTGCTCGTTCTCCTCGGACTGCACGTGGTCGCGCAGCGTCGCCTCCAACGAGTTCATCAGCTCGGTGAACTTCGGGAGGCTGGCGTCGGTGCCCTCCAGCTCCTTCATGGTGGCCTCGAGCTGCTTGTGCTCGGTGATGTCGTGCTGCACGGCCTGCTCGCCGTCCGGCAGGTGCGCCTTCATCACCGGGTAGACGAAGGTCTCCTCGGCGACGGAGTGCCGCACCAGCTCGCTGATCAGGCTGTCGGCCTGGTCGCGCTTGCTCTGCGGGCTGGTGGCGCTGCGGATCTCGGCCACGAGCTCGAGCGCCTCGCGGTGGTCCGTCACGAGCACGTCGAGGACGTCGGTGTCGGTGCTGTGCGTGGTCATGGTGCCTCCAGGCAGTGCTGCGGTGGGCGGCAGCCAACTACCCCTTCTGCGGTGAGCGTCACCCGTGGTACGACGGGGACATGCGGGTCACGCGCTACGGCCACTCCTGCCTGCTCGTCGAGGACGGCGACGCCCGGCTGCTGCTCGACCCGGGCGTCTTTTCGCAGGGCTTCGAGCAGCTGCGCGGGCTGACGGCCGTGCTCCTGACCCACCAGCACCCCGACCACCTCGACCCGGACCGGCTGCGGCCGCTGCTGGCGGCGAACCCGGATGCCCGGCTGCACTGCGACGAGGGCTCCGCCGAGCAGCTGCCCGACCTGCCGCACACCGTGGTCCGGGACGGCGACCGCCTCGACCTGGGCACCAGCGTGCAGGTGCACGGCTCGCAGCACGCCGTCATCCACGAGGACGTGCCGCGGATCCCGAACGTCGGCTACCTCCTCGGCGACCGGTTCTTCACCCCCGGCGACGCGCTCACCGTCCCGGAGGCGGAGGTCGAGGTGCTCGGGCTGCCGACGGACGCGCCCTGGCTCAAGGTCAGCGAGGCCATCGGGCTGCTGCGGTCGGTCCGGCCGCGGGTCGCCTTCCCCGTCCACGACGCGGTCGTCGCGCCGCACGCGCTCGGGCTCTGGTACGGGCTGTTCGAGCGGCTGGCCCCCGAGGGCACCACGTTCCAGCGGCTGCAGCCCGGCGCTGCCTTGGACTAGTCCTGCTCCCGGCCGGTGACCTGGTGCTGGATGTCGTTCCAGTCCGGCACCTGCGCCCGGGTACGGCGGCCCGTGCGGGGCGACGGCGGCGGCGCGGCGCCACCCCCGCCGGACACCGGCCGCAGGACGGCGGTGAGGGTGTCGTGGTCGAGAGCGGCCACCCGGAGCGCGCGGCGGGCCGGCTCGTCGAGCGCCTGCACCCGGCGCCCGGCCGGGTCCCAGCGCAGCCGCACCGTCTGCCCGGCGGCGGCGGCCCGCACCTCCCAGCGCCCGTCCTCGACCAGCCAGGAGTCCCACTCCAAGGCCTCGGCCGGCTGCCCGAGGTGGCCGGCGACGAGGTCCTCGACCAGCCGGCCCTCCACCTCACTGCGCCGGGCCTGGGTGGCGTGGTGCTCGCGCTCGGCGAGTGGCGGGCCCTCGTACCGGGCCACCACGTCCACCGGCCAGCCGCCCGCCAGCGCCACCTCCTTCGCGGACTCGCCGCAGCGGATCCGGTGCTGGATGAGCTTGGGCGTCAGCGGCTCGGCCGGTGGGACCGGCGCGAGCCCCCGCCGCTCGGCCCGGCGGATGTCCTCGAGCGGCACCTCGACGGTCTGCCCGTCGACCCGCAGGACCAGGTGCGACCCGTCCGCGCTCAGGCCCACGACGTCGACGGCGGTCATCGCCACACCTTCGCACAGCACGACCTGCTCTCGGAGGTGAACTCCGGCGGCCGAGTTGAGCACGGGAGGGCCACGCATCCGACCGCGTGGAGCGGGAAGCGTGCGCGTCATGCGCATCGAGAGCCTCGTGACGACCGGCCAGCTGGAGGAGGACGGCATCTCACGGGTGGTCAACAACGTCTGGGTGGTCGGCAACGACGAGGAAGTGCTGGTGCTCGACCCGGCGCACGACGTGGACGCCATCCAGTACGTGGTGCGGGACCGGCGGGTCGTCCTGATCGCCTGCACGCACGGCCACAGCGACCACATCAACCGGGCGGTGGAGCTGTCCACCGCGACCGGCGCGCCGGTCCTGCTGCACCCCGCCGACCACGACCTGTGGCACGAGACCTACCCGGACCGGCCCGCCGACGAGGAGCTGGTCGGCGGCCGGGTGCTGCGCTTCGCCGGCCTCAACCTGCGGGTCATCGAGACCCCCGGGCACACCCGCGGCTCGGTGAGCCTCTACGAGCCGGCCCTGGAGGCGGTGTTCGCCGGCGACGCGGCGTACCTGGGCGGCGCCGCCGGGGTGATGCACGCGGAGCTGCACCTGCTGACCCGCGAGGTCCACGACCGGATCGCCTCACTGCCGCCGCAGACCCGGATCCTGCCCGGGCACGGCGTGGAGAGCACGGTGGCCGAGCAGGTGCCGCGCACCGCGGAGACCCGCGGCAGTTGAGCGCCGACGACCCGCCCCGGACGAGGGACGGGCCGTCGTGCTGTGCGCGGACTACGTCGGCGGTGGTCGGGCACCGGCTGTGGCATGAGCTACGCGGTGACGACGTTCCAGGACCTGGACGTGCTGTGGCTGCCTGAGCTGGACGGCGGCGGCGGCGGGTTCGGCCAGGACTTCGTGCCGGTGGTGCGCAGCCTGTTCGGGCACGTGGGGCACGTGTTCGAGTTCTGCGCCGGGCCGGCCTTCATCGGGTTCTCGCTGCTGGCGCACGGGCTGTGCGACGCGCTCACCCTGGCCGACGTGAACCCCCGGGCGGTGGCGGTGGCCCGTGCCACCGTGCGCCGCAACGCGCTCGAGGACCGGGTCGCCGTCTACACCTCGGACGGGCTGGACGACCTGCCGGCGCAGGAGCGCTGGGACCTGGTGGTGTCCAACCCGCCGCACTTCGCGGCGTCCACGCGCCGCAGCCTCATCCTGGACGACCCCGGCTGGGCCCTGCACGCCCGCTTCTACCGCCGGGTGGCCGACTTCCTGGCACCGGGCGGCTCGGTGCTGCTGCAGGAGAACTCCGAGGGCAGCACGGTCGGCGACTTCCTGCCGCTGCTCGCCGCCGGCCGGCTGCGGCACGTGCAGACGCTGCGCTACTCCGGCGGTCGCTACTACTTCGTGTGGTCACAGCCGCACCTGCCCGGCCTCGTCGCCGAAACCTGAGGGAGGAACCGCCATGATGGTCGCCGAGAGCCTGCGGATCGAGGTCGCCGGCGTCGTGCTGGATGCGGACGTCACCGTGCCACCGTCGGCCCGCGGCGTGGTGATCTTCGCGCACGGCAGCGGCAGCAGCCGGCACAGCCCCCGCAACCGGTACGTCGCGCAGGAGCTGAACGGCGCCGGTCTGGGGACCGTGCTCGCCGACCTGCTCACCCACCGCGAGGAGCAGGTCGACGTGCACACCGCCGAGCTCCGCTTCGACATCGACCTGCTGGCAGTGCGGATGATCGCGCTCACCGACTGGGCGGCCGAGTACGAGACGACCTGCGACCTGCCGGTCGGGCTGTTCGGCGCCAGCACCGGGGCGGCGGCGGCGCTGGTCGCGGCCGCGGCCCGGCCGCACCTGGTGGCGGCCGTCGTCTCGCGCGGGGGCCGCCCGGACCTGGCCGGCGAGTTCCTGCGCCTGGTCCACCAGCCGACGCTGCTCATCGTCGGCCAGCTCGACGGCACCGTGATCGAGCTCAACCGCGCGGCGATGGCCAAGCTGGCCGGCGAGACCCGGCTGGCGATCGTGCCGGGCGCCACCCACCTGTTCGAGGAGGCCGGAGCGCTGGAGCAGGCCGCCAACCTGGCCCGCGACTGGTTCCTCCAGCACCTGCCGCACTGGCAGGCCACCCGCCTGAAGCACTCAAGCAGCTGACAGCACGGCGGCCAGGACGCGCTCCGCGACCGTGGTGACGCTGCCGTCGGCGTCGACCCGGCGCAGCAGCGGGGCGTAGTACTCGACCAGCGGCGCGCTCTCCTGCTCGTACACCTGCAGCCGGTGCGCGATGACGTCGTCGTCGGCGCGGCGCTCGGCCACCGCCCGCGCCGCCAACCGCTCGGCGAGCACCTCGCGCGGCACCTCCAGCAGCACCGCCACGTCCAGGCGCTGCCCGCGCTCGGCCAGCCAGCGGTCCAGCGCCGCCGCCTGCGCGACGGTGCGCGGAAAGCCGTCGAGCACGAACCCGGCCTGCGCGTCGTCCTGGGCCAGCCGGTCCAGCACCAGCTCGACCATGACGTCGTCGTCGATGAGGTCGCCGGCCGCCATCCGCGCCCGGTGGCCGCCGTGCTGCCTCAGCAGCTCGCTGCTGCTGATGTGCGGGACACCGAGGGCCGCCGCGAGCAGCCGGCCGTGGGTGCCCTTGCCCGCGCCCGGCGGGCCGAGCATCACGACCCTCAGGAGGAGAGCGCCAGTCTGGCGCGGACGTCGTCCAGGTCCAGCAGCAGGCCGAACACCGGCATGCCGGGCTGCAGCCGCCAGCTGTCCCCCAGCGAGCCGGCGTCGACCGGGTCGAAGCCCAGGTCGGCGAGCAGCTCCGCGACGACGGCCTTGGCGCCCGGCTCGTTGCCCGCGATCGGGACCGCCGGACGGGGCACGTCCCCGCGGAACGGCCCGATGTCGGAAAGCGTCAGCAGCGGCAGCGTGTTGAGGGCCTTGACGATCCGGGCCCCCGGCAGGTGCCGGGCCAGCAGCTCGGTGGTGGCCCGGACCTGCTCGAGCTCGGGCAGCGACCCGTCCTGGTCCGGGTCGTAGTTGATCGCGTCCACGGTGACCTTGTTGGTGAACGGCGCCGCCGGCAGCTCGGAGTACCGGTGGTACGGGATGTCGAGGATCACCACGTCGGCGGAGCGCACCGCCTGCTCGACGTCCGGCAGGTCAGCGAGCACCACCTCGTGGCCGGCCGCCTCCAGCCGCCCGCGCAGTGCCCGGGCCACCCGGCCGTCCCCGATGATCGCGACCCGCACGGCGGTCTCCTCCGTCGGCCTAGGTGCTGCCCAGCCACGGGCGGGCTACCCCGAGCTCGCCGGCCGGCAGGCCGGGGAAGACCTTGTCGATCCCGGTCTGGCCGCAGCGCTTGCGCAGCAGCTCGCTGAGCACCACCCGGTAGTCGGTGGTGCCGGCCACGTCGCCGTCGTCCAGCGCGGCCGGCGCCAGGCCCGGCCAGCTGCCGTGCACCTGGCCACCGACGACCCCGCCGCCGAGCAGCAGCATGGTGTTGCCGTGACCGTGGTCCACGCCGCCGCTGGCGTTCTCCCCGACCCGGCGGCCGAACTCCGACATCGTGACGACCGTGACCTTGCCGAACAGCGGACCCAGGTCGGCCGCGAACGCGGCCAGCGCCGTCGCCAGCTCGCTGAGGTTGTCGTGCATCCAGCCGCTGTCCGGGCCGCCGAGACCGGCGTGCATGTCGAAGCTGCCGTAGTCGACCGCGGCGACCTGCAGCCCGACGCCGGCCTTGACCAGCCGGGCCACGTCCCGAAGCGCCTTCGCCAGGTCGGATTTCTCGTCGTAGGTGGCGGGGTAGCTCTGCGCCTGCAGTTCCCGGGCCTTGCTCAGCGCCGCGAGCGCCGCGGTCGCCGGGGCCAAGAGCGGGGTCGGTGCCTTCGCATGCAGCCGGCGCAGCGCCAGGTCCCACCGCTTCGCCTCTTGGGCCACCCAGGCCGGGTCGTCGCCGCCGGCCGCGTCCAGCGCGAACTCGTCCAGCGCACCGAGGCTGAGCTCCGGGGTCAGGCCGGCGAACTGCTGGCCGGGCGAGGAGCCGCCGGTCTGGACCGCCTGGAAGACCGTCCCGACGCTCCGCAGCCCGAGCGCCCGGTCCAGCCAGCCGGTCCGCAGCGAGCTCGCCGGGGCGGCCCGCTCCATCTCCGCGCTGGCCTCGAAGTGCGACCGGGTCGGGTTCGCCTGCCCGGCGGCGACCACCGCACCGAACTGCCCGGCGGCCCAGAGCGGCTGCAGCGGGGCGAGCGCCGGATGCAGCCCCCACATGCCGTCGACCGGCAGCAGCGCGCTCTGCGGCACCCCGATCCCGGGCCGGGCGGTGTAGTAGTCGGGATCGCCGGCCGGCACCACCGCTGACAGCCCGTCGAAGCCGCCGCGCAGCGACAGCACCACGAGCACGTCCCCCGGGTACGACGAGCTGTCCGCGAAGGCCATCCGGGTGCCGAGCGTCTCGGTGGCCAGGCCGACGAGGGGTGTGGCGGCCAGCACCGCGGCGCCGCGGAACAGGCCCCTACGGCTGAGCTCTGTCATGACCGCTCCGCGAAGATCGGGGTGTCGAGCAGGAGCGCCACCAGGTAGTGCAACCGCCAGCCCAGCCACTCGCTGCGCGGGTCCAGCCGGGTGTTCGGGCCGGCGCCGCAGAACATCAGCACCGCGTTCCGACTGGCGGTGTCCAGCCGCCGGAACAGCAGCCGGTCGCAGAGGGCGTCCACCAGCCCGCCGTACGTGGTGGGGAGCTTGGCCGGCAGCAGGCTGCGGCTGGCCGGGATGGTGAGGCGGTCGCGGTTCGGCCACCAGGCCGCGGCGATGCCCTGGTGGGCGTTCCACCGGCCGAGGGTGACGTCGGCGGCCTGCCAGGCCGCGGCGACGTCGGGGTAGCCGTTGGGCGGGCCCCAGGCCAGCGGCAGGTGCCGCAGCCGGTCGAGCATCCAGTACAGCGGCTCGACGCCCTGCCGGCGCTGCTGCACGGTCTTGGTGGCCGGCAGGAGCGTCACGCCGAGCACCCGGACCGTGGAGATGACGTCCTCGTACGGCGTCTTGAACTTGCGCCCGGTTTTCCACTCGGCACCGAGCAGCAGCCGGCGCAGCACCGGCCGGATGTCGGTGCCGCTGGCCAGGTAGGTCTTGGCCAGCGCGTCGACGAGCGCCTGCGGCGGGGTGTCGGACACGAACCGGATGGCCAGCTTGCGGGCGATCCGCTGCGCCGTCTTGGGGTGGGTGGCCAGGTAGCGCAGGTAGGCGGTCGCGACCGCCCGGCCGTCGGCGCTGCTGTTGGCGTGCCGGAAGCCAAGGACGCTGACCGGCCCGGTCCAGTGGTCGTCCGGGCGGTAGGTCGCGAGCCCGTTGTCGCCGACAGTCCAGCCGGTGAGGATCCGGGCAGAGCTCTTGACCTCCGCCTCGCTGTACCCGGCGCCGACCCCGACGGTGTGCAGCTCGAGCAGCTCGCGACCGTAGTTCTCGTTCGGCTGCTCCTTGGTCGAGTCGGCCTGGTTGAGGTAGCTCAGCATCGCCGGGTGCGTCGCGCTGGCGAGGAGCAGGTCGGAGAACCGGCCGAGCGCGAACTGCCGGATCACCGTCTTGTCGTAGCTCATCCGCGAGTCCCAGACCCGGTCGCTCGGGTTGGTGACGTTGAGGTGGTTGGACCAGAACTCGACCATCACCTCCAGCAGTTGCCGGCGGCTCCACGCGGCCAGCGCGACGGTGCCCTGGCCGAGGGCCTGCATCCCGTCCCAGTTGAACTCGCCGGCGGCCCGGGCGGTTGGGATGGCCCAGCCCATCTCCGGGAACAGCCGGCGGACGGTGTCGCCCTCCGGGTCGGGAAGCCGGGTCGGGGCGAGCTGCTGCTCGAGCCAGGCCTGCGGGGTCTTGAGCGCCTTGGCCTGCGCGATCGTGGTCGGCGTCGCGCCGTAGGTGGCGCGCTCCAGCAGCGGCACCACCCACGTGGTCGACGTCGCTGCCGCGGCCGACTCGGCCAGCAGCGGGGACGCCACGGTCGCGGCGGCGGTGACCGTGGCGGTGCGCACCAGGTCGCGGCGGGACAGCGGCATGCTCTTGTCGTCGACACGTCGGGGCGCTGACTGGATAGGCGAATCGGATGAGGCATCACAGGCATCCGGGACATGTCGGGCTTCCGCCATGGCCAGGCGCCTGCCTCGCCGTGACAGCTGTTCGTTGGAGTCGTCGCGATCAGGAACTGCCATTGCCGTACTGCTTGCCTGCGTTGCCGTCGCCTAGACCTGTCCTCAGAAGGGCGGGAAGTCCTCGAACTCGGGTGCG
>JAOPVD010000160.1 GCA_025966295.1 Frankiales bacterium
CGTCGGCGACGGGCAGCGGGCCTTCGTGGCCGATGTCGACCGCACCGGGACGACGCTGCTCGCGGCGGGGCCTGGGGCCGAGCTGCTGCCCGCCTACGGACCGGGCTCGCGGGCCGGCCACCTGGCCTCCGGGGCGGTGGAGCTGGCTGCCGCCGAGCGGCTGCGCCGGGACGTCGACACCCCGGCCGACCTCGAGGCCGCGATCGCGCTGGGCGTCGGCCCGCACACGGCGCGGGTCGTGCAGGAGCTGTGGTGACGCAGGCCACCGTCCGTGACTGGGACGCCGACAGCGGCGGCGCGGCGCTGTTGGACGACGGCACGGTGGTGGCGCTGCCGCCGGACTGCCTGGCGGGCAGCGTCTTCCGGTTCCTGCGCCTCGGGCAGCGCGTGCGGCTGGTCGTGCAGGACGGCCGGGTCGTGCGGGTCGAGCTGCCCTAGGAACGACGAAGGCCCCGGCTGTCGCCGGGGCCTTCGTCGTCGGAGCTGCTACTTCTTGGCGGCCTTCTTGGCCGGAGCCTTCTTGGCGGCGGCCTTCTTGGCAGGAGCCTTCTTGGCCGGCGCAGCCTTGGCGGCGGTGGTCTTCTTGGCCGGAGCCTTCTTCGCGGGCGCGGCCTTCTTGGCGGCGGCCTTCTTGGCGGGCGCCTTGGTGGCGGTCGCCTTCTTCGCCGGCGCAGCCTTGTTGGCAGCGGCCTTCTTGGCAGGCGCCTTGGTGGCGGTCGCCTTCTTGGCCGGCGCGGCCTTCTTGGCGGGAGCAGCCTTCTTGGCAGCGGCCTTCTTGGCGGGGGCAGCCTTCTTGGCGGGAGCAGCCTTCTTCGTCACGGGAGAAGCCTTTCCGACGGTCTTGGCAACGGTGGCCTTGGCAACCGGGGCGACCTTCTTGGCGCCGGAGACGACGTCCTTGAAGCCCTGGCCCGGACGGAACTTCGGCACCGAGGTCGCCTTCAGCTTGACCTGGGCGCCGGTGGCGGGGTTGCGGGCGATGCGGGCCGCCCGATCGACCTTCTCGAACACGCCGAAGCCCGCGATCGCGACCTTCTCGCCCTTGGCAACAGCAGACGTGACCGCGTCGACGACAGCCTCGACAGCCGCCGCGGCCGCCTTCTTGTCGCCGATGCGCTCAGTGATCGCCTCGATCAGCTCGGCCTTGTTCACTTCGAATACCTCCAAGGACTGACGAGGCGCTCTGCCCCTTCCGGAGGAACGGTAGGGGGCGCGTGCGCCCACGTCGAACACCGCAGGAGGTGACTTTCCTTGTGTCGCAGCGCTTGTCGGGAGGATCTCCGGCGCTCAGCCGTCCCGCGGGTCCGGTCGCCAGCCGGCATCGAGGTCGGCATTGAGGGCGTCGAGGCGCGCCGCGGCGCGCGTCAGGTCGTGCTTGCTGGCATCGCTGATGGCGAGCAAACGCCTTGTAACACGGGCTTTTTCGTCAACTGAGGCCTCGAGCGCCGCCACCCGGCGGTGCGCCAGGCGCAGCCGCTCCGACAGGTCCGCGAACAGCTCGTCGTCGTCCACGAAGCCCTCCTGGCGGCCGCTAGCGAGCGGTCGCCGACGGCTTCCAGCTCGGCCGACTTTCTTCGTAGGAGGTGATGCTTTCGCCGTGTCGCAGGGTCAGACCGATGTCGTCGAGGCCCTCCATGAGGCGCCAGCGGGTGAAGTCGTCGAGCTCGAAGGCGGCCGTGATGGCTCCGGCGCGGACCTCGCGGCGGTCCAGGTCGACCGTCACCTCGGCGGTCGGGTCGGCCTCGGCGAGGGCCATGAGCTGCTCCACGGCGTCGGCCGGCAGCTGCACCGGCAGCAGGCCGCCCTTGAGGCTGTTGCCCCGGAAGATGTCGGCGAACCGGGTGCTGATGACGGCCCGGAAGCCGAAGTCGGTGAGGGCCCAGACGGCGTGCTCGCGCGAGCTGCCGGTGCCGAAGTTCTCACCGGCCAGCAGGACCGTGGCGCCCTGGCGCTCGGGGCGGTTGAGGACGAAGTCGGGGTCCTCGCGCCACTCGGAGAACAGCCCCGCGCCGAAGCCGGTGCGCTCGACCCGCTTCAACCAGTCGCTGGGGATGATCTGGTCGGTGTCGACGTCGCTGCGACGCAGCGGTGCCGCGGTGCCGGTGTGGATGACGAAGGGGTCCATCACTGCTCCAGGTCTGCGGGGGCCGCGAGGCGACCGACGATCGCGGTCGCGGCGGCGACCTGCGGGGAGACGAGGTGGGTACGGCCGCCGCGGCCCTGCCGGCCCTCGAAGTTGCGGTTGCTGGTGGAGGCGCTGCGCTCCCCCGGCGTCAGGGTGTCGGGGTTCATGCCCAGGCACATCGAGCAACCGGCGTTGCGCCACTCGGCACCGGCGGCGGTGAACACCGCGTCCAGGCCCTCGTGCTCGGCCTGCTGCTTCACGAGCATCGAGCCCGGCACGACGAGCATCCGGACGCCGTCGGCGACCTTGCGGCCCTCGAGGATGGCGGCCGCGGCGCGCAGGTCCTCCATCCGGCCGTTGGTGCAGGAGCCGAGGAAGACGGTGTCGACGGCGATGTCGCGCATCGGGGTGCCGGCCGTGAGGCCCATGTAGGCAAGGGCCCGCTCCGCGGCGTCGCGCGCGTTGCCCGCCGGCAGCGCCTGCGGGTCGGGCACGGTCTCGGAGAGCGCCACGCCCTGGGCGGGATTGGTGCCCCAGGTGACGAACGGCGCGACGGCGGTGGCGTCGAGCACCACCTCCTTGTCAAAGACCGCGCCGGCGTCGGTGCGCAGGTCCTCCCAGGCCGCCACGGCCGCGTCCCAGTCGGCGCCGGTGGGGGCATGCGGGCGGCCCTGCAGGTAGTCGTAGGTGGTCTGGTCGGGGGCGATCATCCCGGCCCGCGCGCCCCACTCGATGCTCATGTTGCAGACCGTCATCCGGCCCTCCATGGACAGCGCCCGGATCGCGTCGCCGCGGTACTCCACGACGTAGCCCTGGCCACCGCCGGTGCCGACCTGCGCGATGAGCGCGAGGACGAGGTCCTTGGCAGTGGCGCCGGCGGGCAGGTCGCCCTCGACGGTGACCGCCATCGTCTTCGGCCGCGGCAGCGGCAGGGTCTGCGTGGCCAGGACGTGCTCGACCTCGCTGGTGCCGATCCCGAAGGCCAGCGCCCCGAAGGCCCCGTGGGTGCTGGTGTGGCTGTCACCGCAGACGATCGTCATGCCGGGCTGGGTGATGCCCAGCTGCGGACCGATGACGTGCACGATGCCCTGGCCGCTGTCGCCCATCGGGTGCAGCCGGACGCCGAACTCCTCGCAGTTCCTGCGGAGGGTCTCGACCTGGACCCGGCTGACGGGGTCCTTGATGGGGCCGGCCAGCAGGTCGGTCGGGACGTTGTGGTCCTCGGTGGCGAGGGTGAGGTCGGGGCGGCGCAGCGGCCGGCCCGCCAACCGCAGGCCGTCGAAGGCCTGCGGGCTGGTGACCTCGTGGACCAGGTGGAGGTCGATGTAGAGCAGGTCCGGCTCGCCGTCGGCGCGTCGGACGACGTGCTGCTCCCAGACCTTCTCGGCGAGCGTGCGGGCCATCGTCGTCTCCGTCCTTGCATCCCAGATGCTGGGATGACAGTATCGCTATGTGGAACACAGTAGCGGAGTCGGCGTCCTGGACAAAGCCGTTCTCGTCCTCGACGCCGTACAGGCAGGGGCGCACTCACTGGCGGCGCTCACCGAGACGACCGGGCTGTCGCGGGCGACCGCGCACCGGCTGGCGGTGGCGCTGGAGGTCCACCGCTTCCTGGCCCGCGAGGGCGACGGGCGCTGGCGGCTCGGGCCGCGGACGGCCGGCCCCAACGGCACCGACCAGCTCCTGGAGCGGGCCGCGCCGGTCCTGGCCCGGCTGCGGGACGTCACCGGCGAGAGTGCGCAGCTCTACCGGCGGCAGGCCGACGCCCGGGTCTGCGTGGCGGCCGCCGACCTCGGCAGCGGTCTGCGCGACACCGTCCCGGTGGGCGCGGTGCTACCGATGACCGCCGGGTCCGCCGCGCAGGTGCTGCTGGCCTGGGGCTCGGGCGAGGCTCCGGCCGGCGCCGCGTTCAGCGCCCGCACCCTCACCGAGGTACGGCGGCGCGGCTGGGCGCACTCGGTAGCCGAGCGCGAGCAGGGCGTCGCCTCGGTGTCCGCTCCGGTCTTCGACGGCGCCGTCGTGGTCGCCGCGGTCGGCGTCTCCGGGCCGATCGAGCGGCTCGGCCGGCAGCCCGGTCGGCTGCACGCCCAGGCCGTCGCCGCCGCCGCCCGCGAGCTGAC
>JAOPVD010000168.1 GCA_025966295.1 Frankiales bacterium
CCCGCGCGGCCCGCGCCCGGTTGGCCTCCAGCACGAGAGCCAGGTCCAGGTCGACCCCCGGCTCCACGTGCGTGCCCACGAGCAGCCGCCTTAGCGACCGGCGCGCCCGGAGCATCACGTGCTTGACCTGCTCCACCGGGAACACTAGCTCCGCGGCGATGACCGGGAGAGCCTACTCCTCGATTTCACGCTTTATTAAGGCATCACGGTGCAACGGCGACAGCATCGCCAGCGCTTCCCGGACAATTGCGGCGTCTTCGGCGGCCACGACCGGGTCGTCGTCGTCCTCTTCCGGCAGCGCGTGCCACGGAATCGTCTCGAGGTCCACCAGCCTCGGCCGCCGCTGGTCGGCGCGATAGCGGTCAATGCACAGGTTCGTGATGGTGCGCCGGGCGTATGCCAGCGCTTGCAGCTCGGTCTCGAGCTCCGGCAGGGCCAGGAAGAGCTTGAGAAAGCCCTCCTGTACGACCTCGTCGATGTCCCTCTGGTCATGGAGGAACCGGCTGGCGTGCAGCTGAAAAGACCAGCGGTGCCGGATGAACAGAGCCGCGAAGTCGTGCGGGTCCTCACCCAGCCGACTGCGCGGCGACGGGGTCGGCTCAAAGAGCGGCTCGCTGAAGATGGGGTCGTCAGCAACGGGCGGCAGCACCACAAGGTCCCGCGGATCCGCCCCGCTCACAGGTCCCTCTTCCGTCTGGTGCCCGCGCAACGGCGGCTCATCCATATAGGACGATCGCCGTAGGTCGCGGTCGCTCCCAGAGGCGGAACATACTGCATTTGGGCGATGTGCATGGACGCGCGGGATGTGAGTTAGGCACTTCTGTCCTGTTTGTCCAGATCAAGGGGGTGACCGCGGCAGGCCGGTGTGACCCCGGTAACATCAGCGCGTGCTGCGTCTCATGGACACCCGGACGCGCTCCGTGGAGACGATCACGCCGGCCACGCCGGGCGTGCTGAGCGTCTATGCCTGCGGCCCGACGGTGTACCGCTACGCCCACGTCGGGAACCTGCGCACCTTCTTGCTGACGGACCTGCTGCGCCGGACCGCGGAGCTGCTGGGACTCCAGGTCCGGCTGGTGCAAAACATCACCGACGTGGGGCACCTGCAGGACGACACCAACCTGGACGCCGACGGCGAGGACAAGCTGCTTGCCCAGGCCCGGCTGGAGAACAAGGACCCGTTCGCGGTCGCCCGGTTCTATGAGGACGCCTTCCACCGCGACCTCGCGCTGCTGAACGTCAAGCCGGCCGACGCCTACCCGCGGGCCTCCGAGAGCATCGACCTCATGTTGAGCCTCATTGCCACGCTGGTGGACAAAGGGCACGCCTACGTCGGCGAGGACGGCACCGTCTACTTCGACGCCCGCTCCTTCCCCGGGTACGGCGCGATCTCGGGCAACCGGCTGGAGGACCTGCGGGCCGGCCACGGTGCCACCGGCGAGTCGACCGCCACCGGCAAGCGGTTCCACGCCGACTGGGCGCTGTGGAAGCGGGCTTCCGAGAACCGCGCGATGACCTGGGACTCCCCCTGGGGGCACGGCTTCCCGGGCTGGCACATCGAGTGCTCGGCGATGTCGCTCGACCTGCTGGGCGAGACCATCGACGTGCACACCGGCGGCATCGACCTGCGCTTCCCGCACCACGAGGACGAGCGGGCGCAGTCCGACTGCGCGGTCGGCCACGAGGTCGTCCGGCACTGGGTGCGCGGCGAGCACCTGCTGTTCGAGGGCCGCAAGATGGCGAAGTCGACCGGCAACGTGGTGCTGGTGAGCGACGTGGTGGCGCGCGGCTTCGACCCGTTGGCGCTGCGGCTGGCGTTCCTGTCCTCGCGCTACCGGCAGCAGGCCAACCTGTCGTGGGACGCGATCGCCGGCGCGCAGCGGACCCTCGACCGCTGGCGGGCGGCGGTGGCGGCCTGGGCCGAGGAGCCCTCAAAGCCGATGTGCGCCGAGGTGCAGCAGGACGTGCTGGAGGCCTTCAGCGACGACCTGGACACCCCGCGGGCGCTGCAGGTGCTCCGCAAGCTGGAGAAGTCCGACCTGCCGGCCGGCGCCAAGTTCGAGACCTTCGCCTGGGCAGACCGCCTCCTGGGCTTGGATTTGGTGCGGGATGTCGGAAAGGCGCCTGTCCCACTTCCGGCCGGCGCCGCCGAGCTGCTGGCCAGTCGCGCCGCCGCCCGGGCCGCCAAGGACTTCGCCGCCTCCGACCGGCTCCGCGACGAGCTCGCCGTACTCGGGGTGGCCGTCAAAGACACCCCGGCCGGCCAGGAGTGGACCCTGAGCTGACGGCCGAGGGTTGGACCTTCCTCCCGGTGCAGGCCAGGAGAAATCTCCCTTTCCGCTAGCGCAGCAGCTGCCCGAGCAGCTGTGCGACCACCGGCTCGTCGTGCCGCAGGTTGCCGCGGGTCAGCCGCACCAGCTGCTCGTCCCGCGCGCTCGCCAGGACGTGCAGCGTCCGCAGCGCATCGGCCTCCCACTGCCCCACCAGCCGGTGGTGCGCACCGTCGAGCTCCACGGTGACCCGCTGCCGCCGGTAGCGCGCGTCGAGGTAGCGCACACCGCCGGCCCGCACCCGACCTGCAGTTCGTCGGGCAGCGGCAGGCCGTTCCGGCGGCAGAACCGCAGGAACTCCAGCTCGCTGGTGGCGTGGGCGCCGAGCTCGACGTCGTCGAGCACCTCCCGGATCAGCGCGCGGCGGTGCAGCGAGGGCATCTGCGCCAGCGCCTCCCGGATGAGCCGGGGCGCGGACAGCCGGCCCGCCGACCAGCCGCGCCGGCCGCACCCGGCGCTCGAGCGGTACCGCGACGTCGACGCTGCGCGGCACCAGCCGCTCCAGCCAGAGCTGGACGAGGGCGGCGTCTCCGGACAGGGCGGCGCCCCGACCGCCGTACAAGCACGCCGCCCAGGCCCGCTGCCGCAGGGTCGGTTCGCCGGTGTGCGCCACGACGACGCCGTGCAGCACCGGCCGCCACACCCCCCGGGCGAGCTTCCACTCCCACGCGGCCTTGGACATGCCGCCGCGGAGCGCCTGCGCCCGCGTCAGCACCAGGTCCTGCCGCTCGAGGAGCGCGCGCCAGCCGGTCATCACCCCACGGTCGGACCGCGGACCGCAGCGCGGACCGCCCGCAGCGGATCTGTGGACCGCCGTACCGGAGGTGTGGACGTTCGTCCCGGCGATGGCCGGGACGATGCTCCAGTCCGTCAGGTGGTGCTGGCCAGCCGGGCGTTGTCGATGACGATGGCCGCCGGCCCCTCGATGAGCTTGAGGGTGGACAGGGCGGTCTCGCCGAAGGCCTGCTTGACCGCCGACGACAGCGCCAGCACGCCGACCACCGTCCCGCCGTGGCCGCGCAGCGGCATCGACAGGAAGGTGGCCATCTGGACGCCCCCGGTGAGCTCGTCCGGATCCTCGACCAGCTCGCCGCCGGCCGGCGCGACCCGCACGTCGAGGGCGGTGGCGTCCAGCGCCGTGCCGCCGTAGGCCTGCAGGCCGTCCGCGGCGGCGGTGAGGAACTCGTCGTAGTGCGCCCGCGCCGTGGGCTGCCCGACCGCGACGTACGCCGCCGACTCGGCGCCCAGCAGCACGGCCGCCAGGTCGTAGCCGACGAACCGCTGCAGCACCCCGAGCAGCGCCGCGACCGTCGTCTCCAGGCCGTTGGGGGTGGCCGAGATCGCCATCACCGACTGCGCCACGGAGGACTCGAACAGCTTGCGGTCCAGCAGGTCGCAGACCCGCGACAGCACGTCCTCCTCGGACAGCTCCAGGGTGTCGGGGGTCAGCCGGGGGCGGCCGCCGCGCGCGGCGGTGGCGGCCAGCAGCACCTCGTCGATGGTGCCGGCCAGCTCGGGGGCCTCGAAGTCCTTGGTGAGGTAGCGGTCGACGCCGGCCTGACCGGCCCAGTAGCGGTCGGAGGCGGCGTCGAGCGAGGTGAGCATCACGACCGGGATGTCCGCGGTCTGCCAGTCGTCCTTGAGCAGCCGGGCGGCGATGAACCCGGAGACCCGCGGCATCTGCACGTCCAGCACCACGGCGTCGGGCTGCTCGCGCAGCACCGCCTGCACCGCCCCGATGCCGTCCTCGGCGGCCACGACCTCGTGGCCCTCCTTGGTCAGCACCGAGGTGACGATCCGGCGCAGCGTCGGGCTGTCGTCCGCGATCACGATCCGAGCCACTACCCGCGCCCCCTCAACAGCCACTTCATCTGCCCACCAGCCTTCGCACTGTCGAGACCAGCTGCTCCTGGTCGAACTCGTTCTTCAGCAGGTACGCCGAGCAGCCGGCGTCCAGCCCTGCCTGGCGGGCATGGTCCTCGCCGCGGCTGGTCATGATGATCACCGGGACGTTCTCCCAGCCCTTGGTACGCCGGATCGTACGGGTCAGGTCGAAGCCGTCCATGCCCGGCATCTCCACGTCGGACAGCACCAGGTCGGCCGGGTCGTCCCGCAGCCGCGAGGCCCCGTCCAGGCCGTCGACGGCGGTCTCGACCTGGTAGCCGGCGCCCTCGAGGATGACCCGCTCCAGCTCGCGGACCCCGACCGAGTCCTCCACCACCAGCACCCGTGGCCGCTTCGCGCCGGTCACGACCGGCGCCTTCTTGGCCG
>JAOPVD010000185.1 GCA_025966295.1 Frankiales bacterium
CACGTCAGCCTGATCCCGTACATCGGGCCGTCCGGTGAGCTCAAGACCAAGCCGACGCAGCACTCGGTGCAGGCGCTGCGGACCATCGGCATCACGCCCGACGCCATCGTGTGCCGGTCGGACCGGCCCATCCACGACGGCATCAAGCGCAAGATCGCCAACATGTGCGACGTGGACATCGACGCTGTCGTGAGCGCCGTCGACGCGCCGTCGATCTACGACATCCCGAAGGTGCTGCACGCCGAGGGCCTGGACGCCTACGTCGTGCGCCGGCTCGGCCTGCCGTTCCGCGACGTCGACTGGAAGGACTGGGACCGGCTGCTGCAGCGGGTGCACCGGCCGGCCAAGGAGGTCACCGTCGCGCTGGTCGGGAAGTACATCGACCTGCCGGACGCCTACCTGTCGGTGACCGAGGCGCTCCGCGCCGGCGGCTTCCACAACGACGCCAAGGTCAACATCCGCTGGGTCGCCTCCGACGAGTGCGAGACGCCCGAGGGCGCCGCCAAGGCGCTCGGCGGCGTCGACGGCGTGCTGGTGCCCGGTGGCTTCGGGGTCCGTGGCATCGAGGGCAAGCTCGGTGCGCTGACCTACGCCCGCACCAACCTGATCCCGACGCTCGGCATCTGCCTGGGCCTGCAGTGCATGGTGATCGAGGCCGCCCGTTCGCTCGCGGGCATCGAGAAGGCCAGCTCCACCGAGTTCGACCCCGGCAGCCCGGACCCGGTCATCGCGACGATGGCCGACCAGGAGGACGTCGTCGCCGGTGAGCGCGACATGGGCGGCACGATGCGCCTCGGCCTGTGGCCGACCAAGCTGCTGCCCGGCTCGGTCGCCGAGCAGACCTACGGCGACGACCCCGGCACCGAGCGGCACCGGCACCGCTACGAGGTCAACAACGCCTACCGGCCCGCGCTCGAGGCGGCCGGCCTGGTGTTCTCCGGCACCTCACCGGACGGCCACCTGGTGGAGGTGGTCGAGCTGCCCGCACAGGTGCACCCGTACTACGTCGGCACCCAGGCGCACCCGGAGTTCCGGTCCCGCCCGACCCGGGCGCACCCGCTGTTCGCCGGTCTGGTCGCAGCCGCGGTCACCCGGGCGGACGAGCAGCGGCTGCCGCTCTAACGGGCGGCCAGCGCCGTCCGGGCGGTGGGGGAGACCGGCACGTCCTGCTTGCGCGGGTTGGTGCCGAGCACTCGGTCGCCGGTGCGGGCGGTCACGCCGAGCCAGTAGCGCTCGTTGCGGAAGTGGTGCAGCCGGTGCGCCCGGTGCAGCCGCCGGTACGGCTCGTGCCGCGGCGCGTAGTCGGTGTGGATGAGGAAGTGCACCCACTCGTAGACCAGCGTGAGCACGGTCGCGGTCAGCACGCCGGTCACCGCTGCGGGCGTCCGGAGGCCCAGCACCAGCGCGGCGGCGAGCGCCAGAGCGCCGTAGACGGCGTACGGGTGGACGAACTGGTAGCGCAGGTCCCGCGGGTCCTCGTGGTGCCGCCGGTGGCTGGCGCCGGCCGCCCGGTCGCGCAGCCCGCCGTTCGCGGGGCAGTGCAGCACGACGACGTGGATCACCCACTCCGTGAACGGCTGCAGCCCGACCAGGACGGCCACCACGACGGCGTCCGCCCACGACCAGCCCGCCCAGAGCCCGCGCCCGACCATCAGCACCAGCAGCACGGTGCCCAGCAGCCGTGGCGTCGGGTGCCGCACAAACTCGCCGTACGCGCTCGTCAGCGTCGTGAGGTGGCGCGTCTCGGCTGCCATGTCCCCGACGGTAGGCCGGTGCTGGCAGGCTGACCAGATGCACGACTACGAGCTCCTGTCGTCCGAGACGGTCTACCAGGGACGGGTCATCGCGGTCCGCCGCGACGTCGTCGCCATGCCGGGTGGGTCGACCGCGCAGCGCGACGTCGTCGAGCACCCCGGGGCGGTAGCGGTGGTGGCACTGCGCGACGGGCAGGTGCTGCTCGTCAACCAGTACCGGCACCCCGTCGGTCGCCGGCTGGACGAGCTGCCGGCCGGGCTGCTGGACGTCGAGGGCGAGCCGGCGCTGGTCGCGGCCCAGCGCGAGCTGGCGGAGGAGGCGGGCTACCAGGCGCAGACGTGGCACGTCCTGGTCGACGCCCTGACCAGCCCCGGGATGACCGACGAGGCGATCCGGGTCTACCTGGCCCGCGACGTGAGTGCGTGCGAGCGCGACGTGCAGGAGCACGAGGAGCTGGAGATGACCGCGCACTGGCTGCCGCTCGCGCAGGCCGTGCAGGCCGCCCTCGCCGGCACGCTGGAGAACGCCACCGCCGTCATGGGCGTTCTGGCGGCCCAGGAGGCGGTACGGCGTGGTTTCTCCGGTCTGCGCCCGCCGGACGCGCCGTGGATCGCCCGTCCTGAAGCGGCCGGCGCGGGCTAGGCTCTCGCCCGCACCGGTCAGACAGGAGCAGACGTGAAGGTCGGCATCCCCCGCGAGGTCAAGAACCACGAGTACCGGGTGGCGATCACGCCGGCCGGCGTCCGCGAGTTGGTCGCCCACGGTCACGAGGTGCTGATCGAGAAGGATGCCGGCATCGGCTCCTCGATCACCGACGACGAGTTCGTGGCGGCCGGCGCGACGATCATCGGCTCCGCCGACGACGTCTGGGCGACCGGCGACCTGATCTTGAAGGTCAAGGAGCCGGTGGCGGAGGAGTACCACCGGATGCGCGCCGGGCAGGTGCTGTTCACCTACCTGCACCTGGCTGCCTCCCGGGCCTGCACCGACGCGCTGCTGGCCGCCGGCGTCACCGGCGTGGCCTACGAGACCGTCCAGCTGCCGGACCGCTCGCTGCCGCTGCTTGCGCCGATGTCGGAGGTGGCCGGCCGGATGGCGCCCCAGGTCGGCGCGCACTGCCTGGAGCGGGCCTCCGGCGGGCGCGGCGTGCTGATGGGCGGCGTCTCGGGCGTCTACGCCGCGAAGGTCGTGGTCCTGGGGGCCGGCGTCTCGGGGCTCAACGCCGCGGCGATCGCGCTGGGGATGCAGGCCGAGGTGCTGCTGCTGGACAAGAACATCGCGCGGCTGCGCGAGGTGGACCGGATCTACCAGGGCCACATGCAGACGGTGGCCTCCAACACCTACGAGATCGAGCGGGCGTGCGTGGACGCCGACCTGGTGATCGGCGCGGTGCTCGTCCCGGGCGCGAAGGCCCCGACCCTGGTCACCGACGAGCTGGTGGCGCAGATGAAGCAGGGCTCGGTGCTGGTGGACATCTCGGTCGACCAGGGCGGCTGCTTCGAGTCGACCCGGCCCACGACGCACTCCGACCCCACCTACGAGGTCAACGGCTCGCTGTTCTACTGCGTGGCCAACATGCCGGGGGCGGTGCCCAACACCTCCACCTACGCGCTCACCAACGTCACCCTGCCGTACGCCGTGGAGATCGCGAACCGCGGGATCACGGCGGCCGTGCGGGCCGACCCAGCGCTGGCGCTCGGTGTCAACACGGTGGCCGGTCAGGTGACCTACGCGCCGGTGGCCGAGGCGCACGGACTGGTGTCCGTGCCCCTGGCCGAGGTGCTCGTCTGACCAGCGTCGCGCGGCTCGTTCAGTCCTACCTGGACCACCTGGCGGTGGAGCGGGGGCTGGCGGCCAACACCCTGTCGTCCTACCGCCGCGACCTGGCGCGCTACACCGCCTTCCTCGCCGGCGAGGGCGTGGCGTCGGTGGCCGAGGTCGGGGCGCAGCAGGTGTCGGCCTTCCTCGCTGCGCTCCGGGCCGGCTCGGCGGAGCACCCGCCGCTGTCGGCCACTTCGGCGGGCCGCGCGGTGGTCGCGGTGCGCGGGTTCCACCGCTTCGCGCTGCGCGAGGGGCTGTCGGCCGTCGACCCGTCCGCGCAGGTGCGCCCCCCGGCGCCGGCCCGGCGGCTGCCCAAGGCCATCAGCGTGGACGACGTCTCCCGGCTGCTCGCCGCAGCCGGCGCCGGTGACACCCCGCTGGCGCTGCGGGACCAGGCCTTGCTGGAGCTGCTGTACGGCACCGGCGCCCGGATCTCGGAGGTCGTGGGGCTCGCGGTCGATGACCTCGACCGCGCCGACGGGCTGGTGCGGCTCGACGGCAAGGGCGGCAAGCAGCGGATCGTGCCGGTGGGCTCGTTCGCGCTGCGGGCGGTGGAGGCCTACCTGGTGCGGGGCCGCCCGGTGCTCGCGGCGGCCGGACGCGGGACGCCGGCGCTGTTCCTCAACGCCCGCGGGGGCCCGCTGTCGCGGCAGAGCGCCTGGGCGGTGCTGCGCGCGGCGGCCACCCGCGCGGGCCTGACGGCCGCCATCTCCCCGCACACGCTCCGGCACTCCTTCGCCACCCACCTGCTGGACGGCGGCGCCGACGTCCGGGTGGTCCAGGAGCTGCTCGGCCACGCCTCCGTGACGACCACCCAGATCTACACGCTGGTGACGGTGGACCAGCTGCGCGAGGTCTACGCGGGCGCCCACCCGCGCGCCCTCGCCTGATCGCGTGCTGACAGCGCGGTCCTGCCGGCCGCCTGCGCGCCCCGACCGGTGCCGGCGGACGACGTCCCGGCCCTGAGGGCTGCTCTCGGCACGACTGTCCACAGCGGCGTCGCACTTCTCCACAGCGCCCGGGCGTGTCGCCCACAGATTGCGCCCTCACGTTGTAAGGGGCCGGTGGCAGGCCGTACAGTCCCGCGCATCGCCAAGGGCACTCGGCGAGAAAGCACAACAGCGCTCAGTCCCCAGAGAGGCACGTGGACTTGTGACCTTGTCGACAAAGGCGGTTCCCCAGGTAGGGGAGATGGGGCCCACCGGCCGGCCACTGCCGTTGCTGCCGGCGCCGCCGATGCTGGACCGGCACGGCCCGGCGCGGATCATTGCCATGTGCAACCAGAAGGGTGGCGTCGGCAAGACCACGTCGACCATCAACCTCGGGGCGGCGCTGGCCGAGCTCGGCCGCCGGGTGCTGCTCGTCGACCTCGACCCGCAGGGCGCGCTGTCGGTGGGGCTGGGGGTCAACCCGCTCCAGCTGGACCGGACGGTCTACAACCTGCTGATGGAGGCGGACGTCCACGTCGACGACGTGATGCTCAAGACCAACGTCGCCGGCATGGACCTGCTGCCCAGCAACATCGACCTGTCCGCCGCCGAGGTGCAGCTCGTCAACGAGGTGGCCCGCGAGCAGACGCTGCTGCGCGCGCTCGCCCCCGTGGTCGACGACTACGACGTCATCCTCATGGACTGCCAGCCGTCGCTGGGTCTGCTCACCGTCAACGCGCTCACCGCCGCGCACAGCGTGATCATCCCGCTCGAGTGCGAGTTCTTCGCCCTACGAGGTGTCGCCCTCCTCATCCAGACCATTGAGAAGATCAAGGAACGGCTCAACCCTCAACTTGAGCTTGAGGGCATCTTGGCCACGATGTACGACGCGCGCACGCTGCACGGCCGGGAGGTGCTGGCCCGCGTGGTGGAGGCCTTCGGTGACCGGGTGTTCCACACCGTCATCACCCGCACCGTCCGGTTCCCCGAGACCACGGTGGCGGGGGAGCCCATCACCTCCTACGCGTCGAGTTCCGTCGGCGCCACCGCCTACCGCGACCTGGCCCGAGAGGTGCTCGCCCGATGAGCCGCAGGATCGCCCTCCCGGGCGCCGACGAGCTGTTCCGCTCCACCGGAGACGGCTCCCGCCAGGCGGCCGAAGCCGAGCCGGCGCCGCACCCGGCGGCGCTCACCGTTGCGCCCGCGCAG
>JAOPVD010000197.1 GCA_025966295.1 Frankiales bacterium
GGTCGGCCTGGTGCTGGGGAGCGCCGGCGAGTCCGGCCGGTGGTGGGTGCCGCTCGCGCTGGGCGGGCCGGTCATCGGGCTCTGCGCGCTGTCGCTGCGGCGCTCGCTGGCCCGCTGGGCCGACCCGCTGGTGCGGGCCCGGATCGTGCAGACCGTCTCAGCCGGCTAGCAGCCCGCGCAGCCGCTGGGCCAGCACGTCCCACCGCCACTCCTGCTCCACCCACCGCCGGCCCGCCTCGCCCATCCGGCGTGCCAGCGCCGGGTCGGCCAGCAGGTCGGCCAGTCGGCCCGCCACCTCGGTGACGGAGCTGCCGTCGACGACGTACCCGGTCTCACCGTCCAGGACGGCATCGGGCGACCCGCCGGAGCGGCCGGCCACGACGGGCAGCCCGGTCGCCGACGCCTCGAGGAACACGATGCCGAGGCCCTCGACCTCCAGCCCGGCGTAGCGCGACCGGCACGGCATCGCGAAGACGTCGCCGGCGTCGTAGTGCGCGGGCAGCTCCTCCCACGGCACCGAACCGGTGAGCACCACGTCGTCGGCGACACCGACCTCGGCGGCCAGCGCCTGCAGCCGCGGGAGCGACGGTCCGCCGCCCACGATGAGCAGGGCGGCGTCCGGGATCCGCTGCTGCACAAGGGGAAGCGCCCGCACCAGCACGTCCTGGCCCTTGCGCGGCACGAGCCGGGAGACGCACACGATCACCGGCCGTGCGCCGAGCCCGTGCCGGGCCCGCACCTCGTCGCCCCCGGCGCCGGGCCGGAACAGCGTCGTGTCGACGCCGCTGGGCAGCTGGGCCAGGGTGGTGCGCCGCAGCGCCCCCTCCAGCCGGGCCCGGGTGTAGCTGCCCAGGTAGGTCACGACGTCGACGTCGCGGCCGATCCGGGCCAGCACCTGGCGGGCCCCCGGCAGCAGCGCCCAGCCCACCTCGTGCCCGTGCGTCGAGGCGACCGAGCGCTCCAGGTCGAGGCCCCGGGCGAGCAGGCCAAGGGGTGCGGAGGCGCCGAACCACACCCGGTCGCAGCCCTCTGCCCGGGCGATCGCACGGGCCTCCCGCAGCGCACCGCGGGTCGGCAGCAGCACCGAGGTGGCCGCCCGCACCACCGGGAACGGCTGCGCCGCGTCGAAGGCGGTCGCGCCGCGCCAGGAGCTCGCGTAGACCACCACCTCGCCGGCCGGCTGCCGCACCGCGAGCGAGTGCACGAACGCCTGGATGCCGCCGGGGCGGGGCGGGAAGTCGTTGGTGACGACGAGGGTCCTCACCGGTGCAGCCGCTCCCACTCGCGGGCCAGCGCGATGCGTTCCGGCCCGGTGGGGTGGGTGAAGAAGAACGCGTAGACCAGCGGGTTGGGGTCGAGGTCGGACAGGTTGACGACCGACAGCCGCTTCTCACTCGCGAGGGCGGTGTCGACGTCGCCGGTCAGCTCGAGGGCGTGCAGGTCGGCCCGCGCCTCCACGTGCCGGGACACCAGGTTGGCGAGCGGGGCCACGAGCAGCGGCGTCGCGGCTGCCAGGAACAGCACGAGCGGCACCACCCGGGGGTCACCGGCCGAGGACGCCCCGACCCGCCGGAGCAGCGGCGACCAGGACAGCAGCAGGAACAGCCCGCAGATGCCGGCGGCGGCGCCGAAGGCACCCATGACGGTGCCGTGCAGCACGTCCTGGCGCTTGGCGTGGCCCAGCTCGTGCGCCACGACCAGCTCGACCTCCCGCGGCGACGAGGTCCTCAGCAGGGTGTCGTAGACGACGATCCGTCGGGTCGAGCCGAAGCCGCTGACGTAGGCGTTCAGCGCCGTCGTGCGGCGGGACGCGTCGGCGACGAGCACGTCCTGCACCGGTACGTCGTCCTTGTCGGCCAGGGCGAGCAGGTCGGTGCGGAGCTGGCCGGCGGGCAGTGAGGTGAAGCGGTTGAAGGCCGGCTCCACGACGACCGGGTAGACGAACGAGCCGAGCACCGTGAGGGCTGCGGCTGCCAGCGCGCCCCAGGCCCACCAGGTCGCAGTGGCGCGGCGGGCCAGGGCCAGCACGACCACGACGACCAGCGCGGACATGACGGCCTGGATCCCGAGCCCGCGCAGCAGGTCGTCGGTCCAGCCGGCCCAGTCCTGGGTGGACAGCCCGTACCGGCGTAGCACCCGCTCGGCCTGGACGTCGAACGGCAGCGTGACGACCCGGCCGACGACCAGCACGAGGGTGGTGCCGAGCACCGCCTTGACGGTCCAGTGCCCGGGCAGCGCGCCGACCAGGCGGGCACCCAGCCCGGTGAGCCCGAGCACGCCTGCGACCAGCAGCCCGACGAGCAGCGAGGCGTACGCCGGCGGCCGGACCGCGCTGTGGAAGGCGTCCTCGCGGGCCAGCTGCGCGGGTGTGAAGTCGCGCAGCACGTCCACGTGCGGATGGGCGCCCGGCAGCACGGGGAACGGCACGGTGAGGAGCACGGTGACGACGACGGCGGCGACGCAGCCCAGCAGCGCCACCAGTGGCCACTTCGTCATGACAGGCGACGCCGCAGGTCGGCTCGCCACTGGGCGGTGAAGTCCCGCACCGTGATCCGCAGGTCCGCCCGCATGGCGCGCTCCAGCGCACCCCGCGACCGGTCGGCGCCGGTGTCGCGGTAGAGCCGCAGCATCCGCTCCTGGCCGTACGTCCTGGCCAGCAGCGTCACCGCCAGCCAGCTCTGCTCGTAGGTCTGGGCCAGGTCGGGGCGCGACCCGTCGAAGGCGCCGTCGCCCGGCAGCACCCGCGGCAGCCGGCCACGGCGGACGTCGGCCTGCAGCTCCTCGGCGGCCACCGCCAGCGGCACCGGCACACCGAGGTAGCCGACGTAGTCCGCGAGCCCCTCGACGAACCAGGTCGGCACCTGCGGCCCGGTCGCGGCCCGGCTCGCGACGTGCGTGACCTCGTGGGTCAGCACCACCCGGCGGCCGACGCTGCCGAGCTGCACGAAGGTCAACGGGTTGACCAGCACCCGGTCCCCCACCGGGTGGTAGCTGCTCGCGGGCCCGACCAGCTCAGCGGTGGCCACCGCCGCGATCTGGCTGAGGTCGCCGGCGCCGGGGACCATCCGGTTCAGCTCCGCGGTGCTGGCCGGCACCATGACGACCACCCGCTGCGACCAGGACCGCCCCCAGACGGCGGTCACCCTCGGCACGGCGCTCTCGCACTCGGCGACCACCGTCCTGGCCAGCCGCGCCGTCTGCGGATGGGCCAGGACCAGGCAGCGCGGCCCCTGCAGGGCGACCACCGGACCGCCGTCCCACAGGTCACGGGCGGTGGCGTGGGCGGTGGCGGCGAAGTCGTCGTCGGCGGTGAGGTACCAGTGCTGGCCGCGCTGGCGGAAGGTCAGCCCCTGCCGCTGCGTGGTGGCCGTCCGGTCGAAGCCACGGATCGCGTACCGCAGCGTGACGTCGGGCGCCCACCAGGTGCCGCGGCGGGCGTCCAGCGCGGCGGTGCGGGGGCGCTCCCGCTCAGGGTGCACCTCGTAGCGCCAGCTCGCCATCGGCACCGCCCGCAGCGCGTCGAACAGCCGCGCCTGCCGCACCCGGAAAGCCGTCTCCACCGGGTCGACGGTGGCCAGGAAGGCGGGCCGGTCGCCGCGCAGCACGGCCGCGGCCCGGTGGGCCAGCAGCGCCCGGACGGCGGTGGTGCGGGACGGCGC
>JAOPVD010000226.1 GCA_025966295.1 Frankiales bacterium
GTCCCGGCGGTCGAGGCGGCGGTGCCGGCCTCGACGGTGCGGGTCCTGCAGGTCCGCCCGACCCGGCCGCGGCCGCGCCAGATGCCGGCCCCGAGCGGCTCGCCGCGGGAGCGGCTGCTGGCGCTGACCGGTGCGTTGCTGTCGCACCAGCCACCGACCGTCGTCGGCCCGGTGGGGGCCGCCGAGGCCGCCGACGTGCTGCTGGAGTTCCTGGCCAGGCATGGCTACCTCGCGGACAGGGCGGTGCCCTGATGCGCCTGGCGGACCTGACCTGGCCGACGGTCACGGGCGAGGTGCTCGCCATCCCGCTCGGGTCGACCGAGCAGCACGGCCCGCACCTGCCGCTGTCGACCGACACCGACATCGCGCGGGCCCTCGCCGTCGGCCTGGCCGCCCGGCGGGCCGACGTCGTGGTGGCCCCCGACCTGCCGTACGGCGCCAGCGGTGAGCACGCCGGCTTCCCCGGGACGCTGTCCATCGGCCATGAGGCGCTGGAGCTGGTGCTGGTCGAGCTGGTCCGGTCGGCCGCCGAGTCCTTCCCGCACGTCCTGCTCGTGAACGGGCACGGCGGCAACGTGCCGACCCTGGCCAAGGCCGTCGCACGGCTGCGCGCCGAGAGCCGTGATGTGCTGGCCTGGTCGCCCCCGTGGCGCGGCGACGCGCACGCCGGGCGGACCGAGACGTCGGTGCAGCTGGCCCTGGACCCGGCGCGCGTGGGCGACATCCGGGCCGCCGGGGCCACCGCGGGGCTGGCCGAGCTGATGCCCGCGCTGCGCCGCGGCGGGCTGCGCGCCGTCACCGACAACGGCGTGCTGGGCGACCCCGAGGGCTCCAGCGCCGAGGAGGGCCAGGCCCTGCTGCTCGAGGCGCTCGACCACCTGGAGGCAACCGTCGTGGCCTGGCTGCAGACGGACATGGCATGACCCGGGTCGCGCTGGTGACCGGCGCCGCCCGTGGGATCGGCGCCGCCACCGTGCGGGCGCTCGCGGCGGAGGGCTGGGCGGTGGTCGCCACCGACCGGTGCAGCGACGACCCCCGGCTGCCCTACCCGCTCGGTACCCGGGACGAGCTCGACGCGCTGGCCTCCGACCTGGTGGTGCCGGTGGTCGCCGACACCACCAGCGAGGACGACCTGGCGTTCGCGGTCGCCGTCGCCGAGGAGCGCTTCGGTGGGCTGGACGCTGCCCTCGCGGTCGCCGGGGTGGTGGCCGGCGGCGTTCCCCTGTGGGAGCAGAGCGCCAAGGAGGTGGAGGCGGTGCTGGAGGTGGACCTGCACGGCGTCATCGCGCTCGCCCGGGTGGCCGTCCCGGCCCTGCTGCGCCGGCCGGCCCCGCGGGCGGGCCGCTTCGTCGCCGTCTCCTCGGCGGCTGCCACCCGAGGCCTGCCGATGCTCGCCGCCTACTGCGCCGCCAAGGCCGGCGTCAACGGCCTGGTCCGCGGCCTGGCGGCGGAGCTGCGTGGCACCGGCGTGACCGCGTCCTGCGTCAGTCCGGGCTCGACCCGGACCCCGGTCCTCGACGAGAGCGCCCGGCTCTACGGCCTGGCCGACGCCGAGCACTTCGCTGCGCAGCAGCCGCTCGAGCGCCTGCTCGAGCCGGAGGAGGTGGCCGCGGCGCTGGTCTGGCTGGCGGGTGAGGCCAGCTCCGGCGTGACCGGGGCCGACGTCGCGGTCGACGGCGGCCTCGCGCTGTGACGTGACGGTCCCCGTCCCGGAGGGCTGGCGGCTGCGGCTCGACCACCGCACCCGGGTGCTGCACGGCGGCCGGACGCTGCTGGCCCCGGCAGGCCGGATGCTGCGGCTCGGCGCCGGTGGACCGCAGGCCGTCGCCGACCTCGGCGAGGGCAGCGGATCCCCAGCGGCCCGCCGGCTCGGCCGCACCCTCCTCGACGCCGCCGCCGCCCACCCGCAGCCGGGCGCGCATCGCGCCGACGACGTCACCGTGGTGGTCCCGGTGAAGGACCGCACCGCGGCGCTCGGGCGCTGCCTGGCAGCCCTGCGCGGCTGCGACGTGCTGGTGGTGGACGACGGCTCCGCCGACCCGGCCGGTGTCGCGGCGGTCTGCCGGACGCACGGCGCCCGCTACGTGCACCGTCCCAACGGTGGCCCGGGTGCCGCCCGCAACACCGCGCTTCCCTTGCTGCACAAGGACTTCGTGGCCTTCCTGGACAGCGACTGCGTCCCGGAGCCGGGGTGGCTGGAGCGGCTGCGGGGTCACCTGCAGGACCCGGCGGTCGGCGCGGTCGCGCCGCGGGTGGTCGGCGGCGCCCGGTCCCCGCTGGACCTCGGGCGCCGGCCCGCGCTGGTCCGGCCGGGTGGCGAGGTGTCCTACGTCCCGACCGCCGCGCTGCTGTTCCGGCGCAGCGCCCTCACCCCCTTCGACGAGCAGCTCCGGTACGGCGAGGACGTGGACCTGGTGTGGCGGACGGTCGACGCCGGGTGGCAGGTGCGGTACGACCCGACCGTGGTGGTCGCGCACGAGGAGCCGGCCCGCCTGGCCGACCGGCTGGTGCGCCGGTTCCGCTACGGCACAAGTGCCGCGGCTCTGGCTGAGCGCCACCCCGCCCGGTTGGCGCACCTGGTGCTGTCGCCCTGGCCGACCGCGGTGCTGGCCCTCGTGCTGGCCCGCCGGCCGGGGCTCGCGGCGGCCGCCGCCGGCGCGACGGTCCTGCGGCTCGACCGGCAGGTCGAGGACCTGCCGGCTGCG
>JAOPVD010000245.1 GCA_025966295.1 Frankiales bacterium
GCGCGGAGCCATGGCCGCGCGCAGCGCCGCGAGCCGGTCGGCCCGGCGGGCCGCCTGCACCGCGGCCAGCAGGTCCGGGTTCCGGCCGCCGAGCAGCATCTGGCGCACCAGGCCGAGCGGCCGCTCCGGAGCCTCCCGCCAGGACGGGTCGGTCACGTCGGTCACGGCATCGCCACGGTCTCCCATGGCGTCGACGAAGCGCTCGAACCCGGCCCACCACGACCCCCCGCCGTCCTGGCTGCGGAGCACCGTGAGCAGCTCGCGGCCGGTGTGCGCCTCGAACACCGGCGTGAGGCCGGCGTCCCGGGCGGCCGTGCTCAGCAGCCACAGCCCCTGGTCGGTGCGCTGGACGCTGGTGTCACCGGACGCCAGCAGTTGTGGCACGTCCTCGTCCGGGATGCCGACCGCGGCGCACACCGTCCGGAAGGACTGCAGGACGCCGAGCAGCCGGTACATCACGTCGAAGTGGGTCCGCCAGGCCCGCGCGAACAGCACGTTCGCCTCCTCGAACCGCCTGCCGAGGGTGGGCAGGTCGTGCGCCGCACCGATCCGCCGCCGGAGTGATCGGAAGGCCTCCTCCTGCGCGGCGGCCTCCTGCCTCCACAGGGCGAGGAACCGATCGGGGTAGGAGGCGATCTCGGCGGAGGACGCGGCAGCCCGCTGGGCCACCTCGTCCGCGTCCAGCACCGGCAGACCTGTCGTGTAGACGTGCGGTCCGACGAGGCGGCTGACCAGCCCGCGGCCGGTCGGGACGGGCACCGACTCGGCCGCCTCCTGGCTGGAGCGGTTCACGACCGCCAGCAGCTCGTGCCCGAGCGGCACGATGCCGCGGGGGTAGTGGAAGTCCAGCCGCCAGCGCAGCTGCGCGTCCTCGGGCCGGAACAGACCGAGCAGGTCGGAGGGCTCGGCCACCGACGCGCCCTCGACGAAGCCGGGGAACGGCGCGCCCGGAGGGAGCTCCACCGCGCCTCCCTCCGAAGCGTCCGACCGGAGCGTAGGTCCGCCGCGTCGCGAACGGGTCCCTCAGGCGAGGTGCGACTCCCGCAGCACCCGGGACAACGCGAGGGCCGCGGTCCGCACCGCGGGCGCCGTCCGTTCGCTGTGCAGCATCGGGAGCCGCCCGGTCACGGACAGGGCGGCGACGGCGCGCCCGTCGGCACCGAACACCGGGCTCGCCGTGCAGGCGAAGTTCACCGCGGACTCCTCGTGGTCGTGCGCCGTGCCCGAGCTGCGCGCGTCCTCGAGCTGCCGGTACAGCGCCTCCGGCGACGTGATCGTGTACGGCGTCCGCCGCACCAGCCCACGCGCGACCACCGCGGCGACGGTCTCCGGGCTGGCGTGCGCGAGTAGCGCCTTGCCGACACCCGTGCAGTACGCCGGCATGCGGCCACCGACCCGGGAGGGCAGGCGCGGCGTCTGGTGCCCACCGAGGATCTCCAGGTAGACCACCTCGAGGCCGTCGAGCACGGCGAGGTGCACGGTCTGCCGGGTGACTTCCCGCAGGTCCTCCATGAACGGCAGGGCGGCGTCGCGCAGCGTCCGCTGCCGCGGGACCAGCTGGCCGAGCTCGAACAGCCGGATGCCCAGGCGTACCCAGCCGTCCTGGCGCTCCACGAGCCCGGCCTGCTCGAGCTCGGCGAGCAGCCGGTGGACCGTGGACTTCGGCAGCCCGGACCGGGCGGTGAGCTCGGCGAGGGACAGCTCGACGTGGTCGGGCGTGAAGGACGAGAGGACCCGGGCAACCCGGGCCACCACCGTCATCGGTTCGGCACCGTTCCGCTGAGTGGAACGCATGGCTTCCATGTTGCGGGCGCGGCACGGCACTGTCCAGGGGCCAGCAGCACCGTCCGGAGGTGGCATGCCCGCGGGTCAGCCCGAACAGCGCAAGCCGGTCGAGGGTGGGCTCCAGTCCGTGCTCACCGCCCTCGACGTGCTCGACTGCTTCGCGCACGAGGAGGAGCTCGGCATCTCCGACGTGGCCCGCCGCATCGGCGTCGCCAAGAGCACCGCCCACCGGCTGCTGACCACCCTGTGCGCGCGCGGCATGGCGGAGCAGAACCCGGAGACCGGGCGCTACCGGCTCGGGATGAAGTTGTTCGCGCTGGGCCAGCTGGCCGCCAACCGCTCGCAGATGCACAAGATCGCGCTGCCGCTGCTCGCCGACCTGAAGGAGCGGACCGGCGCCACCATCCACCTCGCCATTCCCGACGGCGTCGAGATGCTCTACGTGGAACGGCTCGAGACCTTCCGCGAGATGGCGCTGATGTCGGCGGTCCCGCGGCGCGTCGCCGCCCACGCCACCAGCTCCGGCAAGTGCGTGGCCGCCTTCGACGAGGTGTTCGCTAACGCCCGGCTGACGGCCGGGTTGCCGCCGGAGACCCAGCGGACGCTGGGGTCGGCCCGCGACTACCGCGCGGCGCTGCTGCAGATCCGGCAGCGCGGCTACGCCGTCAGCATCGACGAGGCGGTCGTCGGTCTGACGTCGGTGGCGGCGCCGGTGTTCGACCGGGCCGGCAAGGCCTGCGCCGCCATCTCCATCGTCGGTCCGACGCCGCGCATCCTGGCCAACGTCGGTGGCCCGGCGCGGCTCGTCCAGAGCGCGGCCACCGTGCTGGCCCGTCAGCTCTGCCGCTGAACCGGCGTTCCGCGGTCGGGAACGCCCGCCCCTCCTGGCCCCCCGCGCCGCGACGCTGAACGGGTCGGCAGCGGTGCCTGCGGCTGCCCCGAGCGTGGAGGACGACATGAGCGGTGCGGAGCGCCCGGAGATCGGCAAGCTGGTCGACGCCGGTGGCCTCAAGACCAACTACCTGGAAGCCGGCGAGGGCCCGGCGGTGGTGCTCGTCCATGGGTCGGGACCGGGCGTGACGGGCTACGCGAACTGGCGCCTCACCATGCCGGACCTGGCGCAGCGCTTCCGGGTGATCGTCCCCGACATGGTCGGGTTCGGCTACACCGAGCGGCCGGCGGACCTGCGCTGCGACGTCGACACCTGGGCCGACCAGGTCGTGGGACTCCTCGACGCGCTGGGCCTGGAGCGCGCCTCGGTCGTCGGCAACAGCTTCGGCGGCGCGATCGCGCTGCGCGTAGCGGCGCGCTATCCCGACCGGGTCGAGAAGCTCGCGCTGATGGGCAGCGTCGGGGTGCCGTTCCCGCTCACCCCGGGGCTGGACGCGGTGTGGGGCTATGAGCCGTCGGTGCAGAACATGCGGCGGATCATGGACATGTTCGCGTTCGACCGCGGCCTGATCACCGACGAGCTCGCCGAGCTGCGCTACCGGGCCAGCACCGAGCCGGGCTTCCAGGAGTCCTACGCTGCCCTGTTCCCCGCGCCCCGGCAGCGCTGGGTGGACGCGATGGTCACCCCCGACGAGCAGATCCGGGCGCTGCCGCACGAGACGCTCATCGTGCACGGCCGCGAGGACCAGATCATCCCGCTGGCCACCTCGCTGCGGCTGCTGGAGCTGATCGACCGGGCGCAGCTGCACGTGTTCGGGCACTGCGGGCACTGGACCCAGATCGAGTGGAGCGCGCAGTTCAACCGCGTCCTCGGCGACTTCCTCAGCGACTTCTCCAGGGACTGAGCCGATGACCCCCTTCATGGTCCGCATCGCGGAGCTGGTCGGCAGCCCGGAGGCCGGCGCCGTGCCCAGCACCAGGCCGAGCGCGCCGCAGCCCGTGGGCGTCGGGGCGGACCGGCACGTCGCGGTCCGCAGCCTGGCCGAGCAGCTGGTCTGCGAGGCCAACGCCGTGCTGCCACCCGGGCCCCGGCTGACCCTCGCCGACGAGGTCGTCGACGGCCGGCTGGACTTCACCCTGGCCTACGGCAGCAGCCGGGCCCGGGTCTCGACCGCCTTCAGCGGCGGCCGGTCCTACGCGCAGCTGCTGCGTGAGGACGCCTCCGGCGAGGACCCCGTCGAGCTCGAGGACGCGGACGCCCTGCCCGACCTGATCGTCCGGCTGCTGGTCGACGCCCGGCCCTGACGAGTTCCTTTGAAAAGGCGTTCCGCACGGCGGAACACCACTGCTACCGCCCTGTGACCGGCACCACAGTCGAGGTCAGACCCACCGAGGAGGCCCTCTTGCAGTACGAACTGCGCACCCAGGTCGTCGAACCCCAACGCTCCACCTTCAGCTACCTCGAGAAGCGCCTGGGCGACAAGCCCGCGACGCGCTACGAGGAAGGCAGCATCGGCATCCAGCCGAAGGAGAACTTCCACTACCGCCCGCTGTGGGCTCCCGACCACGAGATCTACGGCGCCGACTGGAGCGCCGTCCGGCTGTCCGACCCGGACGACTTCCGCGACCCCCGGCACTACTACTACGCGCCGTACGTCGCGAACCGCGCCGAGTTGCACGACGCGTTCGGCAAGACGCTGGACTACCTGGAGCAGCGCGGGCTCCTCATGCGGCTCCCGGACGACTGGCGCAGCCTGCTCGCCGAGGTGGTGCTGCCCCTGCGGCACTACGAGAGCGGCGCCCAGCTGCTCACCGTTCTGGGGTCGCGCTTCGCCGAGGGCAGCACCGTCTCGCAGTGCTGCACCTACGCGGCCTTCGACCGCGTCGGCAACGCCCAGCTGCTGAGCCGCGTCGGCATCGTCCTGGCCGACGGCTCGGACGAGCTGCTGAAAGCCGCCAAGCAGTCGTGGAGGGACGACGAGGGGCTGCAGGGCCTGCGTCGCCTGGTCGAGGAACTGCTGCTCGAACCCGACTGGGCGGTGAGCCTGCTCGCCCTGGACCTGCTGGACCGGGCCGTATACGCGGTGGTCTACCGGCACCTCGACGAGGCCGCGCTGCTGGGCGGCGCCGGCGCCTACAGCCTGGTCGTCCAGCACCTCAGCTCCTGGTTCGCCGACCAGCGCCGCTGGCTCGACGCCCTGTACCAGGCCTGGCTGTCCGACCCCGCGCACGCGGAGGCCAACCGGGCGCTGCTGGCCCAGGTCGTCGCGACCCGGCTCCCGCAGGTGCAGGAGGCGGTCACGCAGCTCGCCCGCGGCATCGACGCGCGGGTCGGGGCGGGTGCGGTGGGAGCGGCCGACGCCGCCCTGGCCGCCCTCCGGGAGGAGCTGGCGGCACAGGGCCTGCTCGGGACGGAGGCCACGGCATGAGCACTCCCACCACCCCCGCGAAGGTCCGCATGGTCGGCCTGGACCTGCAGGAGAACGACGACAGCCGGGCCATCGTGGAGGCCATCGAGGAGGACAACGAGGGCGTTGCCGTCAGCCGCATGCCCGGCCTGGTCCGAGTCCAGTGCCCTCAGCGGCTCGTCATCAACCAGGCCAGCGTGGAACGCCACCTCGGCCGTCCCTGGGAGACGCAGGAGTTCCAGCTCTCGATCGTCTCCTACTTCGGCCACATCAACGACTGGGACGACGACCAGGTCGTCGTCGCCTGGGACCACTGAGGAGCCCTGACCGATGTCCAACGCCCGCAAGCTGTCCATGAAGAACCGTTACTCGGCCCTCACCCGCGACCTGGACTGGACGCCGACCTACGTCGACCCCAAGGCCGTCTTCCCCTTCACGTCCTTCGAGGGCATCAAGATCCACGACTGGTCGAAGTGGGAGGACCCGTTCCGGCTCACCGTGGACTCCTACTACAAGTACCAGGCGGAGAAGGACAAGCGCCTGTACGCCGTGCTCGACGGGTTCGCGCAGAGCCAGGGCCACCTGTCGCTGACCGACGCGCGCTACCTCAACGCGATGAAGCTGTTCATCCAGGGCGTCACGCCGCTGGAGTACGCCGCGCACCGGCACTTCGCCTTCCTGTCGCGGTACTACGACGGGCCCGGCCCGCGCTTCGCCGCGCAGTGCCAGTCCGTCGACGAGCTGCGGCACACGCAGACCGAGGTGCACACGCTGTCGAACTACAACAAGTACTACGGCGGCATGCACAACTGGCCGGAGCAGTTCGACCGCGTCTGGTACCTGTCGGTCCCCAAGTCCTACTTCGAGGACGCGATGTCGGCGGGGCCGTTCGAGTTCCTCATCGCCATCTCGTTCTCGTTCGAGTACCTGCTCACGAACCTGCTGTTCGTACCGTTCATGAGCGGCGCCAGCTTCAACGGCGACCTGCCGACCATGACCTTCGGCTTCTCCGCGCAGAGCGACGAGAGCCGACACATGACGCTGGGCCTGGAGGCCATCAAGTTCCTGCTCGAGCAGGACGAGGCGAACGTGCCCATCGTGCAGGCCTGGATCGACAAGTGGTTCTGGCGGGGCTACCGGCTGGTGGCGCTCATCGCGCAGATGCTCGACTACATGCTCCCCCGCAAGGTGATGAGCTGGAAAGAGTCGTTCGAGCTCTACTTCGAGGAGCAGATGCTCGGTGGGCTGTTCCCGGACCTCGAGTTCTACGGCATCACCAAGCCGCGTCACGTCGAGCAGGCCATCGGGGAGAAGGACCTGCTGAGCCACCAGGTGTACTGGGCGCTCTACCAGTTCAGCTTCGCCGCCGGCTTCACCACGACCGTGCCGGAGGACGACCACCTCGACTGGCTGTCGGCGAACTACCCCGACACGTTCGACAAGTACTTCCGCCCGCTGTGGGACAAGGCGAAGAAGGTGCAGGACGAGGGCGGCCGGGTCTTCTTCCGCGGCCTGCCGCAGCTGTGCCAGGTGTGCCAGATCCCGATGCTGTTCACCGAACCCGGCGACCCCATGCGGCTGGCGCAGCGCCAGGTCGTGCACAACGGCGAGCGCTACGACTTCTGCTCCGACGGCTGCCAGTGGATCTTCGAGCGGGAGCCCGAGAAGTACGTGCAGGCCTGGCTGCCGGTGCACCAGATCTACCAGGGCAATTGCGGCGGCCCGAGCGTGCCCGAGGTCCTCGCCTGGTACGGCCTGCAGGACGGTGACGCCGGTGAGTACGCCGGGTCGGTGGACCAGCAGAACTGGGAGCGGTGGCACGACCACGCAGGGAAGGCCGACGTGGAGGCGCCGGTCGAGGCGGAGGTGAGGGCATGAGCGTCAAGGCGATCGGCAGCTACGACTTCCCGTCGCGTTCGCGGCAGGAGCTCTACGGCGACGACCAGCTGGTCCACGTCTGGTGGCGCAACAACCCGTTCATGTCCGCGGCCGGCACCTTCCGGGCACCGAAGGCGATGCCGTGGTCGGACTTCCGGGCGGCGCTACTGGACCCGTGGGCAGGCACCGACCCGGACTTCGACCCGGCCGCACCGGGGAGCTGGACGCTCGACGGCCAGCCCATCACGCCGACCGACGACCAGACGCTCGAGCAGCTCGGGGTCGGCCACAAGAGCCTGATCTCGTTCGCGGCCTGAGCCCGTGCCCACCGTGAGGGTGCAGCCCGACGTGGTCGTCGAGCTACGTGCGGAGGAGACGGTGCTCGAGGGCCTGTACCGCCACGGGTACGCCTACCGCACCGGCTGCCGCCGCGGCGGCTGCGGGGTCTGCAAGGTCGACCTGGTCAGCGGGACGGTCCGCTACACCCGGGTCATCTCGCAAGCCGTCCTCACCGATGAGGAACGCGCGTCCGGCACCTGCCTCACCTGCCGGGCCGTGCCCCTCGACGACGTCACCATCGCGCTCCGCGAGGAGGAGCTCAGCAGGAACCCGCTGCTGGCCTTCCTGTGCGGCGCGTCGCCGTCCACCCGGCCGCCGTCCCAGCGCGCGACCGGTCGTCCGACCCCATCTATCCCTGAGCTGCCCCGAGGAGACGAACAACGATGAGCGTCCTACGACTGGGTTACGTCCACGCCCGCGTCACCGACATGGCGGAGGCGAAGCGGCACTACGGCGACACGATGGGCCTCTACCCCATGCTCGAGGAGCAGGGCCGCGTCTACTACAAGGGCTGGGACGAGTACGACCACCACTCGCTGGTGCTCGAGGAGGGTGGCGTCGGCCTGGTCAAGCTCGGCTACAAGGTCGCCGACCCCGCCGACATCGAGCTCTACGAGAAGCGGGCCGAGCAGTTCGGCTGCCTGGTGGAGCGCATGAGCACCGGGGAGAACAGGGAGGTCGGGGACGGCATCCGCATCGTCCTGCCCTCCGACCACGTGGTCGAGCTCTACCACGAGATGACCCTCGTCGGCACCGAGGTCGGGACGCACAACCCCGACGTCTTCCCCCGTCACCTGGTCGGCGTCGGAGCCCCGCGCATCGACCACGCCCTCATCACCGCCGAGGACCCCGGCCTGGCCGACCGGTTCTTCCGGGAGGTGCTCGGCTTCTACGCGACCGAGCGGGTCGCCACGTCGCTGGACGACGACGCGCAGATCATCGGCAGCTGGCTGTCGACGAGCAACACGCCGCACGACATCGCGGTCATCGGCGGCCCCAACGGCAAGCTGCACCACTTCGCCTTCCAGCTCGCGGACTGGTCGGACATCAAGCGCGCCGGCGGGCTGTTCGCCATGGACGACGTGCCGGTCGACGTCGGACCGACGCAGCACGGCATCACCCGCGGCGAGACCATCTACTACTTCGACCCGTCCGGGAACCGCAACGAGGTCTTCTCCGGCGGCTACCTCGCCTTCCCCGACCGGCCCACCGTGACGTGGACGGTGGACGAGCTGGCCAAGGGGATCTTCTACATCGGCCGCGAGCTCAACGACCGCTTCACCAGCGTCCTCACCTGACCCCTGCACGACCCGGACCAGGAGAACCATGACCCAGACGTACCGCGTCACGATCGAGCCGCTCGGGAAGGAGATCGACTGCCGCAGCGACCAGTCGGTGCTCGACGCCTGCCTGCGCGCCGGTGTCTGGTTGCCGCACTCCTGCACCCACGGCACCTGCGCCACCTGCAAGGCGGAGGTCCTGGACGGCGAGGTGGAGCACGGCGACGCCTCCCCCTTCGCCCTGATGGAGTTCGAGAAGAACGAGGGCAAGGCGCTGCTGTGCGTCGCCTGCCCGCGCTCCGACCTGACGATCGAGGCGGACGTCGACGTCGACGACGACGTGCCGGTGCACCCGGTGGAGGACTTCACCGGCACCGTGGTGGTGCTGCAGGACATCGCCACCGACATCCGCCGGGTGGTGGTCGAGCTCGACCGGGACCTGGCCTTCAACGCCGGCCAGTACATGCGGTTCGAGGTGCCCGGTGCACCCGGGATCGACCGGACCTACTCGATGGCCAACGTGCCGACCGAGCCGCGTCACCTCGAGTTCCACATCCGGCGGACGCCCGGCGGCATCTGCACCGACGGCTGGGTGTTCGGCGCGCTGCAGCTCGGTGACCCGGTGCGGCTGTCGGGGCCCTTCGGGCGCTTCGTCCTGCGCACCACCCGGCCCGAGCCGGCCGTGCTCATCGCCGGCGGCACTGGGCTCGCACCCATCATGTCGATGATCCGGCACGCGCTGGAGAACGAGGCCTCGGACAACCACCTGACGCTGTACCAGGGGGCCCGCAGCCGGGACTTCCTGTACGACGTGGAGGTCTTCCGCCGGCTGGCCGCGCAGTACCCGGAGCGTTTCAGCTACCGGCCCTGCCTGTCGGAGGAGAGCGCCGACGGCTTCGCCTCTGGCCTGGTCACCGACGTGCTCGCCGAGGAGCACGCCACCCTCCAGGGCCGCGTGGCGTACGTCTGCGGCCCGCCGCCGATGGTCGACGCCGCGTTGCGGGTGCTGATGGCCAAGCGGCTGTTCCCGCGCGACATCTACCGGGAGGACTTCTTCGACGCCGGCGACAAGGCCTCCGGCGGCGTCAAGTCGCCGCTCATCAAGCGCTGATCCTGAGGGACAGCAGAAGGGAACGCTCCGTGGACCACGCCGAACGCGCTGCGGCTGCAGCAGCCCTGCTGGCCGCCTACCGCGACGGGCACCCCGTCGAACCGCTCTCCGAGAAGTACAGCGACCTGACCCTGGACGACGCCTACGAGATCCAGCTGCTCCAGATCCAGCAGCGGCTCGCGGCCGGCGCCAGCGTCAAGGGCCACAAGGTCGGCCTCACCTCGGTCGCGATGCAACGCCAGCTCGGTGTCGACCAGCCCGACTTCGGGCACCTGCTGGACGACATGTTCCACCTCGAGAACATGCCGATCCCGGTCGGTCACTACCTGCAGCCGCGGATCGAGCCCGAGGTCGCGATCGTCCTGAAGCGCGCGCTGCACGGGCCGGGGGTGACGGCCGCGGAGGCGGCCGCTGCGGTGGACTTCGTGCTGCCCGCCCTGGAGGTCATCGACAGCCGGATCCGGGACTGGAAGATCGGCCTGCTCGACACCGTCGCCGACAACGCCTCCTCGGGCGGCGTGGTGCTGGGCAGCCGTCCGACCCCGCTCGGTGCCGTCGACCTGCGGCTCGCCGGCTGCACGCTGCACGTGCGGGGCGAACTCGTCGCCACCGGGGCCGGCGGGGCGGTGCTGGGGTCCCCGCTCAACGCGCTGGTCTGGCTCGCGAACACCCTCGGTGCCCGCGGCGTCGGCCTCGAAGCCGGTCACGTCGTGCTGCCGGGCTCGGTCACCGCCGCCGTACCGGTGCAGCCGGGCGACAGCGTCACCGCCACCTTCGCCGGACTGGGCAGCGTCACCGCCCGCTTCGCCCCTGCTGCTGAGGAGTTGTCGTCATGAGCTCGGTCGTCGCGGCGATCGTCGGTCCCGGGAACATCGGGACCGACCTGCTCGCCAAGCTCCAGCGGAGCGACACCGTCGACGTCCGCTACATGGTCGGCGTCGACCCGGCCTCCGACGGGCTGGCCAGGGCCCGTGACCAGGGGGTGGAGGCGTCGGCCGGCGGCCTCGACTGGCTGCTGGCCCGTCCGGAGCTCCCGGACATCGTCTTCGAGGCGACCTCCGCGTACGCCCACAGGGCGAACGCGCTGCGCTACGCCGAGGCTGGCATCCAGGCCGTCGACCTGACGCCCGCAGCGGTCGGCCCGTACGTCTGCCCGCCGGTCAACCTCGCGGCGCACCTGGACGCGGCGAACGTCAACCTCATCACCTGCGGTGGCCAGGCGACCATCCCCATCGTCCACGCGGTCAGCCGCGTGGTGCCAGTGGAGTACGCCGAGATCGTCGCCTCCATCGCGTCCCGGTCCGCCGGACCCGGGACCCGGGCCAACATCGACGAGTTCACCGAGACGACCGCGCGTGCGGTCGAGTCGGTCGGCGGTGCCGACCGCGGAAAGGCGATCATCATCCTCAACCCCGTCGACCCGCCGATGATCATGCGGGACACCATCTTCTGCTCGATCCCGGCGGACGCCGAGCGCGCCGCCATCGAGACCTCGATCCACGAGATGGTCGCCAGCGTCCAGGAGTACGTGCCGGGCTACGCACTCCGCGCGGATCCGCAGTTCGACGACCCGCGCGAGACCTGGCGCGGCATGGCCCGCGTCGCGGTGTTCCTGGAGGTCCGCGGCAACGGCGACTACCTGCCGCCGTACGCCGGGAACCTCGACATCATCACGGCGGCCGCCGCCCGCATCGGCGAGCAGTTCGCCGCCCGTAAGGCGCAGGAGGTGCCGGCATGACCGACCCGGCGCCGGACATCCGGATCACGGACAGCACCCTGCGCGACGGCAGCCACGCGATGGCGCACCAGTTCACCGAGGAGCAGGTCCGCGCCACCGTGCACGCCCTCGACAGCGCCGGCGTGCAGGTGGTCGAGGTGGCGCACGGCGACGGCCTGGGCGGCTCCTCCTTCAACTACGGCTTCTCCCGGGCGGACGAGATCAAGCTGGTCGCGGCGGCCGTGGACGAGGCCACCCGGGCCCGCATCGCGGTGCTGCTCATCCCGGGTGTCGGGACCGTGCGGGACCTCGAGGCCGCCCATGACGCCGGGGCCTCCATCGCCCGGATCGCGACCCACTGCACCGAGGCCGACGTGTCCGTCCAGCACTTCGGCGCCGCCCGGGCACTCGGCATGGAGACCGTCGGGTTCCTGATGCTGTCGCACCGCAGCAGTCCGGAGGCGCTGGCGAAGCAGGCGCGCTTGATGGTCGACGCCGGCGCCCAGTGCGTGTACGTCGTCGACTCCGCCGGTGCCCTCATCCTGACGGACGCGCAGGAGCGGGTCGCGGCGCTGGTGAAGGAGATCGGACGCGATGCGCAGGTCGGCTTCCACGGCCACCAGAACCTCTCGCTCGGGATCGCCAACTCGGTGCTCGGCTACCAGGCCGGCGCCCGCCAGCTCGACGGCGCGCTGTGTGCCCTCGGGGCCGGCGCGGGCAACGCGCCCACCGAGGTGCTCGCGGCGACCCTCGACCGGCTGGGGGTGTCGACCGGCATCGATGTCGCCGCGGTGATGGCCGCGGCGGAGGACGTAGTCCGGCCGTACGTGCCGAAGCTGCCCTGGATGGACCGGGCGTCCATCGTGCAGGGCCAGGCCGGCGTCTACTCGAGCTTCCTGCTCCACGCCGAGCGGGCCGCGCAGCGCTACGGCGTGCCGGCGCACGCGATCCTGCAACGGGTCGGTGAGCTGGGCTACGTCGGCGGCCAGGAAGACATGATCATCGACGTGGCGCTGGAGCTCGCCGAGCAGCAGGCCCGCACCGACGTCCTCGTGGCGGCCCGCTGATGGCCGGCTGGGACGTGCAGCGCGCGGCGAGCGCTGTGCTGGACGCCGAGAGCTCGCGCACCGACCGGGTTCCGCTGACCGACGAGTGGCCGGAGCTCGACGGCCGGCTCGACCTGGCCTACGCCGTCCAGGACGAGCTGCTCGGCCGCAAGCTCGCGGCCGGTCAGGTCCGGACCGGGGTCAAGCTCGGCCTGACCGCCCGCGCCAAGCAGCGGCAGATGAACGTCACCTCGCCGCTCACCGGCTTCCTCACCGACGCGATGGTGCTGCCGGCGGGCGAGCCGGTGCCGCAGGACGAGCTCATCCACCCGCGGGTCGAACCGGAGATCGTCTTCGTGCTGGGTCGGCCGCTCCGCGGCCCGGGGGTGACCGCGGCGACGGCGCTGGCCGCCGTCGAGCGCGTGCACGGCGGGATCGAGGTGATCGACAGCCGGTACCGGGACTTCCGTTTCACGCTGGCCGACGTGGTCGCCGACAACGCCTCGTCCGCCCGCTTCGTGCTCGGCCCGGTGGGGCGCCGACCCGAGGACCTCGACCTGGCGCTCGAGGCCTGCCTGCTGGAGGTCGACGGCGTCGTCGTCGACTCGGCCACCGGCGCGGCCGTCCAGGGGCACCCGGCGCAGGCCCTCGCCCTCGCCGCCAACACCCTGGGCGCCCGCGGCATCACCCTGGAGCCCGGCTGGCTGGTCCTCACCGGCGGCCTCACGCCGGCGGTGACGATCGAGCCCGGCACCACGGTGGCGGCACACTTCACCTCGCTCGGCACCGTGCACCTGTCGGGCGGCTGAGATGCCGCTCGTCGAGATCACGATGGTGGAGGGCCGCACGCCCCAGCAGCTGCGGGCCCTGCTGAGCGAGGTGCACGAGGCCGTCGTGCGGGCCGTGCAGGCGCCGCCGGAGAGCGTGCGGGTGCTGGTGCGTGAGATCCCCGCCACCCACTGGCAGGCAGGCGGGACCACGATCGCGGAACGTCGAGGAGGGACGCAGTGAGCACCTACGGGCACGTCATCGGCGGCGAGGAGGTGCCGTCGCTCGACGGCGCCACGATGGCCAGCATCGACCCGTACACCCAGCAGCCGTGGGCCGAGGTGGCCTGCGGCGGCGCGGCCGACGCGCAGCGCGCCGTCGCGGCGGCCCGGGCGGCTTTCGACGACGGTCCCTGGCCGCGGATGGGCTTCGCCGAACGCGGCCGGCTGCTGCACCGCCTCGCCGACCTGATCGAGGCCAACGCGTCCGAGCTCGCGCTCACCGAGACCCAGGACATGGGCAAGCCGACCGCCGACGCCGCGCAGCACGACGTCCCCCGGTCGGCCAGCAACTTCCGGTTCTTCGCCGACCACGCCCGGCTCGCGCCCGGCGAGGCGCTGCCGATGGACTCGGGGCACCACGCCTACACGCGGTTCGAGCCGGCCGGTGTGGTGGCGGCGATCGCGCCCTGGAACTTCCCGCTGATGCTGGAGACCTGGAAGGTCGCGCCCGCCCTCGCCTGGGGCAACACCGTGGTCCTCAAGCCGGCCGAGGACACCCCGGTGTCGGCCACCCTGCTCGCCAGGCTGGCCCTCGAGGCGGGCCTGCCACCCGGCGTGCTCAACGTCCTGCACGGCTACGGACCGGACTCGGCGGGCGCGGCGCTGACCGAGTCGGCGCAGGTTGACCGCATCACCTTCACCGGCGAGTCCGGCACCGGCCGCGCGATCGCCCGGGCCGCATCGGCCCACCTGACGCCGGTCAGCCTCGAGTTGGGGGGCAAGGGCGCGAACGTGGTGTTCGACGACGCCGACCTGGACAACGCCGTTGCCTGGGCCGTCAAGGCGGTCTTCAACAACGCCGGGCAGGTCTGCCTCGCCGGCAGCCGGGTGTACGTGCAGCGCGGCGTCTACGACGAGTTCCTCGCGCGGTTCGTCGCGGCCGCCGAGGCGCTGCGCCTGGGTGACCCGAAGGACCCCGCGACGCAGATGGGCCCGCTGGCGTCCGAGGAGCACTTCCGCAAGGTCAGCTCGTACGTCGAGGGCCTGGGCGACGGCAGCGGCAAGATGCTCACCGGTGGTGTGGCCGACGGCTGGTTCGTGCGCCCCACGATCGTCGTGGACGCCCCCGCGGACGCCCGGGTGGTGCGCGAGGAGATCTTCGGCCCAGTCGTGGTCGTGCAGGGCTTCGACACCGAGGCAGAGGCGGTCGGGCTCGCCAATGACACGCCGTACGGCCTGAACGCCATGGTCTTCACCCAGAACCTGAGCCGGGCGCACCGCGTGGCCGCGGCGCTGCGGGCCGGCACGGTGTGGGTGAACTGCTTTTTCATCCGTGACCTGCGCGCGCCGTTCGGCGGTGTCGGGGACTCCGGGATCGGCCGGGAGGGTGGCAGCTTCAGCCGCGAGTTCTTCACCGAGCCCAAGGCCGTGGTGGCGCAGATCGCGCCGGGCTAGCAGGTGGCGTCGTCGCTGCTTCGGTCCGCGGCTGCGGCACGAGCCCTCCCGACGGGGGCAGCGCGGCGAGGAACTGCGCGGCCGGCATCGGCCGGCCCAGGTGGTAGCCCTGCACCACGTCGACGTCGAGGTTGCCGAGGATGCGGAGCACCTCCGCCGTCTCGACGCCCTCCGCCACCACGGACAGGCCGAGGGCGTGCCCGAGGTCCACGATCGAGCGGACCATCGTGAGATCGCCGCTGTCGTGCGCCAGGCGCATGACGAAGCTCCGGTCGACCTTCACCTCGTGGACGGGCAGGCCCTGCAGGTAGGAGAGCGAGGAGTAGCCGGTGCCGAAGTCGTCGACCGAGAGCCGGACGCCGAGGGCCGCGAGGCGGTCGAGGACGGCCAGGCAGCGCTCGACGTCACGCATGACACCGCTCTCGGTGATCTCGAGGGTCAGCGACCCGTGGTCGACCCCGGTCTCCGCCAGGAGCCGGGCCACGACGACCGGCAGGGCCTCGTCGGCCAGGTCCTGGGTCGTGACGTTGACGGCGACGTCCAGGGCCAGGCCGAGCTGGGACCAGGCCGCCACCTGGTGCAGGGCCGTGCGCAGGACGTAGTCGGTCAGCCGGCGCATCTGCCCTGTGCGCTCGGCCAGCGCGACGATCTCCGGAGGTGGCACCGCGCCGTAGACCGGGTGCGTCCACCGCACGAGCGCCTCGGCCGCGACCACCGCGCCGGTGCAGGTCACGGCCTGCGGCTGGTACCAGACCTCGATGACACCGTCAGCGAGCGCCCCTTCCAACGCGGCTGCCAGGCGCAGGCGGCGGGCCCGGTCCAGCTCGTCCTCGGCGACGTGCACGTGCACCGCTGCCCTCGACGACTTGGCCTGCCACATGGCGCTGTCGGCGGCGATGAGCACGGCGTCGCTCAGCGGCTCCTCCGGCTCGACCACCGCGATCCCGACACTGCCGGGTACGACGACCGGCACGCCCCCGACCGCGACGGGCTGCCGTACCAGCTCCCCGAGCTCCCAGCCCCGGATCTCGGCGTCCCGCGCGTCCGCTACCGCGGTCAGCAGGACCGCGAACTGGTCGCCGTCCAGCCGCGCCACGGGCCGGTGCCCCGCGCCCACCAGCCGCTGTGCCACCGCGACGAGGACCTGGTCGCCCGCCTCATGACCGAGCGCCTCGTTGACGTCCCGGAAGCCGTCCAGCCCGAGCAGCACGACGGCGCTCCGGCCACCTGCCCTGGCCTCCTCGGCGTTCCGCAGGAACTGGCGGCGGTTGGGCAGGCCGGTGAGGCTGTCGTGCCGGGCCTCGTGCTCCTTCGCGAGGGCCTTCGCCAGCAGGTCGTCGGCGAGCGCCGCGCCGTGCAGCGTTACCCCACAGTGGGCCGCGAAAGCCTGGAACAGCTCGAGGTCCTTGGCCCGGAAGACCGCCGTCGGCGCGATCGGGTCGGCCACGACCAGCACGCCTTGCACGTTGTCGAGCCACATCGGGGCCACCATGGCCCGGCCCGGCCCGACCCGGTGCCGGCGGCCGCCCCCGGTCGACGCGGGTATGGAGGGCGGGGTCACGCCGGCCGTGACCTCCGGGCCGTCGAGGACGACGTGCAGGCCGGGGTTGAAGGTGCTGGGCGGGACGTAGAGCTCGGCGTGTCCCGTCGCGTAGAGCCGCCGAGCCTCGCGGAGCACCAGCTCGGCGGTCTCCGGCAGGTGGCAGCGTGATCGGCTCAGGGTGTCGATGCCCGGGTAGAGCGCCTCGAGCTGCCGGATGCGGTCCGCCAGCTCGACGTGCGCCCGCAGCGCCAGGAACAGCAGGGTCAAAAGGACCGCGACGAGCGGCAGGGCCCACGGCTCACGCGCGGCCAGCAGTACGGTGAGCAGCGCGACGGTGCTGTTGGCGAAGATGCTGCACGCGGCCATGCGCAGCGATCGCAGGACGGCCGCGAGGCCCGCTCCGTCACCCGCCAGCTGAATGGCCGCCTCGACGAGCGACCCGCCGACGGAGTGCGCGAGCACGGACGCGGACAGGACCGCCGTCCAGCCGTGGAGGCTCAACGGGTCGCCTGGGGCCAGCCACCCGTAGACCGCCATGGCCAGTGCGCCCTCGAAGGCGACGTTCGCCAGGTTGAAGGCCAGCTTCACCCCGGACTGGCCGACCCGGACGATGAGGGTCAGCCCGGTCCCGATCAGGCACGCCAGCAGGTAGTGGCCGGGCGCCAGCAGCAGCAGCCCGAAGACCGCGGGCACCTCGCGCAGGGAATGCGAGAGGGCGCTGCGCGCCCGCTCGGCATGTGCCACGAACAGCTCGGCGACGCCGAACAGCACCGCGATCGACCACCAGCGCGCGACGCCGAGCTCCATCGGAGGGGGCCGACCCTGCAGCACGGTGGCGTACAGGAGGACGACCGCCCCGACCAGAACGGCCGTGAGCAGCCAGACCCGACCCAGCCTGGTGATGGACACAGCCCGATCATCGCCGCCGGCGCGGGGCACTTGCACCCGCGCCGGCGAAGATGGGGACAAGGAGCCGCGTTCCCTGGCCCATCAGGACCAGAGACCTGGCCAGGGTTAGGCCGTGGGCTGCGCGATGTTGACCATCCACGGGATGCCGAACCGGTCGAGGCACAGGCCGAACTCGTCGCCCCACATCTGCTTCTCCAGCGGGACGGTCACGGTGCCACCGTCCGACAGCCGGCTCCAGTAGTCGCGCAGCTCGGGGTCGTCGCCGCTCAGGCTGATCGCGATGTTCGTGCCCGGGGTGTGCTCCATCCCCTCGGGGGTGTCCGCAGCCATCAGGGTGAAGCCCCTCTCGGTCTCCAGCGTCCCGTGCATGACCTTGTCGGCGTCGGGGCCGGTCTGCCCGCCGGCCTCGCCGAAGGTGTGGAGGGTGAGCGTGCCGCCGAACACCGAGCGGTAGAACTCCAGCGCCTGCCGGGCGTTGTCGCGGAAGCTGACGTAGGGGTTGAGGCGAGAGGCCATCGGACGCTCCTTGGTCGAGATGGGGCCACCTGAGCGCAGGCTACGACCGGCGCGCCCCCGCAGCCATGCCGCCACTTTCCCCTGTGACCATCCGCACAGTGGGAAGGCAGGGGCGCCGGGACGGCTTGACGTCGTTGCAGACGCAACCACTGAGGAGTCCCATGAGCACCGACCTGTTCGCCCCCTATCCCCTGGGCGACCTTGGGCTGAAGAACCGCTTCGTCATGGCGCCGATGACGCGCAACCGCGCCGGTGCAGGCACCGCCCCGACCGCCCTCAACGCCGAGTACTACGCCCAGCGCGCCGGCGCCGGCCTGATCATCACCGAGGGCACCCAGCCGTCGGCGGTCGGCCAGGGCTACCCGAACACCCCCGGCCTGCACACCGACGAGCAGGTCGCCGGCTGGCGCCTGGTGGCCGACGCGGTGCACGAGGCGGGCGGTCGGATCGTCGTCCAGCTCATGCACACCGGCCGGATCGGCCATCGGGACGTCACCGGCCTGCAGCCGGTCGCCCCGTCGGCCATCACCCCGGCCGGGCAGGTCTTCACGGGCGAGGGCATGCAGGACATGCAGGAGCCGCACGCCCTGACGACCGAGGAGCTCGCCGGTGTCGTCGCCGACTTCGTCGACGCCTCCCGCCGGGCGATCGAGGCCGGGCTGGACGGCGTGGAGCTGCACGCCGCGAACGGCTACCTGCTGCACCAGTTCCTCGCCGACGGTTCCAACGTCCGCACCGACGGCTACGGCGGCTCGCCGGAGAACCGGGCCCGCTTCGTCGTCGAGGTCGCCACGGCGGTCGCCGCCGAGATCGGGGCCGGGCGGGTGGGCATCCGGGTCTCGCCGGGGCACACCTTCAACGACATCAGCGAGACCGAGATCGAGGCGACCTACGAGGCCCTCGTCACCGGCCTGGAGCCGCTCGGCCTGCTGTACCTGCACCTCGCCGAGGACCCGAGCACGTCGTACGGCGACGCCTTGCGCAAGCTGTACAGCGGCCCGGTCATCCGCAGCACCGGCTTCGCCGGCCCTTCGGACCTCGCGACCGGGCAGGAGCTCGTGGACAGCGGTGCTGCCGATCTGTTCGCGATCGGGCGCGGCTTCCTGGCCACCCCGGATCTCGTCGCGCGGCTGCAGAGCGGCGCGGCGCTGAACGAGCCCGACCTGGCGACCTTCTACGGCGGCGGCGCCGAGGGCTACACCGACTACCCGATCCTGTCCGCGTAGGGGCCGCAGCCGCCCCAGCGCCCGGACACTCCGGGCGCTGGGGCGCACGCGTGCCGTGCGATCGTGGGCGCCTTCACTTCGAGGGGGACCGACATCGAGACCGACGGGGACCTGGTCCGGCTGGCCGGCGTCAGCTTCCGCCGTGACGAGACGACCATCCTGCGCGACATCGACCTCACGGTCGGGGCCGGCGAGCGCTGGGCGCTGCTGGGCCGCAACGGCTGCGGCAAGACCACGCTGCTTTCGCTGGTCGGGGCGCTGCAGCACCCGACGACCGGCACTGTCGAGGTGCTCGGCCGCACCCTGGGCCGGGTGGACATCTTCCGCGAGCTGTGGCCCCGGCTGGGACACGTGCAGGGCCGGCACCGGCCGTCCGGACCGCTCACCGCCCTGCAGGTGGTCCTCACCGGGATCACCGGCACCAACAGCCTGGTGCTGCGTTGGCAGCCCACCGGGCAGGAGCTGACCCGCGCCCATGACAGCCTCCGCGATGTCGGCGTCGACGAGCTGGCCGGGCGCTCGTGGGAGCTGCTGTCGAACGGCGAGCAGCGGCGCACCCTGCTGGCCCGCGCCCTCGTGAAGGCGCCGGACCTGCTGTTGCTCGACGAGCCGGCGGCCGGCCTCGACCTGCCGGCCCGCGAGCACCTGGTCGACGCGCTGGACGACCTCGCCGGCCGCCGGCCCGAGCTCGGGTCGGTGCTCGTCACGCACCACCTCGAGGAGATCCCGGCGTCCACGACGCACGTCGCCCTGATGCACCGCGGCCGGCTGCTGGCGCAGGGACCGGTGGCGCAGGTGCTGGCCGCCGAGCCGCTGTCGGCCTGCTTCGAGCTGCCGCTGGAGGTCCGGCACCACGACGGCCGCTGGACCGCCCGCAGCCGCCGGTGACAGGCCGGTGGCCGACGTACGATCGAGGCATCAGGCCGCTCTCGTCGTCCGCGGCCGCAGGGACCGCCACATGAGCACCGTGCTCCTCCTCCTCAGCACTGCCCTGCTGGGCACACTGACCCTGGCGGTCGGCGCCTTCGTGGTGGTCCGCGGCAGTCGCCGCGTCGTCGCCTCGACGCGGGCGGCCGTGGACCGGCGGACCGCTCCGGCCCGGACCCGGGTGCTGGCCGTGCAGGCCCTGGTCGGCGGCCCGGCCGCGGCTCGGCACGCGGTCGCCCGCGACGTGCTCGCCGCCCGCCGCGCCTGGACGGTGGCGGCCCGCGAAGGTCGGCCGGTGGGGGAGCTGGAGCAGCCGCTGCTGCGCCTGGAGCAGGCTGCCCGTTCGCTCGACCTCGACCTGCGGCTGCGCCCCGCGGCCGACC
>JAOPVD010000026.1 GCA_025966295.1 Frankiales bacterium
GGGCAGGTGCTGGTGGGCTTCGCCGCGGAGACCGGCGACAGCAGCGGGTCGGTGCTGGAGCACGGCCGCGCCAAGCTGGCCCGCAAGGGCTGCGACCTGCTGGTCGTCAACGAGGTCGGCGAGGCCGGCCACCCGACCGGGTTCGAGGGCACCGACAACGCCGCGACCGTGCTCGGCGCCGACGGCAGCAGCACCGAGGTGCCGCTGGGCAGCAAGGACGCGCTCGCCGACGTGGTCTGGGACCTCGTCGCCGCCCGCCTCTGAGCGGCACCCAGCCGCCGTACCGCCGGGCCTTTGTGCTGCTCGGTTAAGACCACGCCGTACGGCGGTGCCGGCTGAGGCCCAGCGCTTCCTGTGAACCCACCTGTCTCAGTGACACCCCGGTGCAACCGCCGCGAGCGCCTGCGTCACGGGGTGTCGGCGAGACAGGGGCGGTGGACGCCGCTCCCGCTGGCGCGCAGACAAGCGCAGACAAGCGCGGACACGCCGCAGGGCGGTCCCGGCGCCGGCGTCGTGTTCTGGCAACCTGACGGCATGCGTCCGCTGGTGCTGCTGCTGCCCGTCGCCCTGGCCCTGACCGGCTGCTCGGGCTCGTCCGAGAGCGCGGTCCCCTCGCGCAACGGCAGCAGCGCCTCCGCGACCGCCGAGCCCACGGCGCCGCCGACGACCGCGGTGCCGACCGTCAGCCCGAGCGCCAGCCCCAGCGCCAGCCCGACAGCGACGGCAGCGCGGCCGGCCGCGGACGGTGACGTCGACGGCGACGGCACGCGGGACGCCGTGACCACCACGGCGACCGTGCTCACCGTCACGCTGTCCGGCACCGGCAGGAAGGTCACCGCGCCGATCCAGGCCGACGACCCGCGGCCGGCGCCGCTGCGGGGCAGCCACGACGTCGACCGCGACGGCCGGGCCGAGGTGTTCGTGCAGACCGCGCAGGGCGCCTCGACCTCGTTCGTGACGCCGTACCGCTTCGACGGCACCCGGCTGGTGGCGCTGCAGCTGGCCGGCGAGCCGGTCCGGCTGGGCGTCGGCGGATCGGTGAACTACGGCAACGGCTTCGCGTGCACGCCGGACGGGCTGATCGACGTCAAGGAGTCGGAGAGCACCGACGGCGAGACCTACACGATCCAGGACAAGGTCTACCGGGTGGCGGGCGCCCGGCTGGCCCTGGTGCGCAGCGGCACCTCCACCGCCAAGCAGGGCAGTGCCGCCATGATGGCGTCCTACACCGCCGACTGCGGAAGCGTCGGCGAGGGGCAGTAGCCCCGTCAGGTCTGCGGACTAGACTCCGCAGGCACCATCGCCAGCCCGTCTTCGACTACCAACGCCCTGGAGCACGTGTGTCGCGCCGCCTGTTCACGTCCGAGTCGGTCACCGAGGGACACCCCGACAAGATCGCGGACGCGATCTCCGACTCGATCCTCGACGCCCTGCTGACGCAGGACCCCAAGAGCCGCGTCGCGGTCGAGACCCTGATCACGACCGGCCAGGTCCACATCGCGGGCGAGGTGACCACCGAGGGCTACGCCAACATCCCCGAGATCGTCCGCCGGACGATCCTCGAGATCGGCTACGACAGCTCGAAGAAGGGCTTCGACGGCGAGAGCTGCGGCGTCAGCGTCTCGATCGGCTCGCAGAGCCCGGACATCGCGCAGGGCGTCGACACCGCGTACGAGGCCCGCGTCGAGGGCGACCAGGACGAGCTCGACCAGCAGGGCGCCGGCGACCAGGGCCTGATGTTCGGCTTCGCCTGCGACGAGACCCCCGAGCTGATGCCGCTGCCGATCGCGCTCGCGCACCGGCTCGCCAAGCGCCTCACCCAGGTCCGCAAGGACGGCGTGGTGCCCTACCTGCGCCCGGACGGCAAGACCCAGGTCACCATCGAGTACGTCGACGGCAAGCCGGTCCGGCTCGACACCGTGGTCGTCTCCTCGCAGCACGCCGAGGACATCGACATCGTCAACCTGCTCACCCCGGACATCGCCGAGCACGTGGTGGCGCCCGAGCTCGAGGGCCTCGGCATCGAGACCGAGGGCTACCGACTGCTCGTCAACCCGACCGGCAAGTTCGTCATCGGCGGCCCGATGGGCGACGCCGGTCTGACCGGTCGCAAGATCATCGTCGACACCTACGGCGGCTACGCCCGGCACGGCGGCGGCGCCTTCTCCGGCAAGGACCCGTCCAAGGTGGACCGCTCGGCCGCCTACGCCATGCGCTGGGTCGCCAAGAACGTCGTGGCCGCCGGCCTGGCCACCAAGTGCGAGGTGCAGGTCGCCTACGCGATCGGCAAGGCGGAGCCGGTCGGCCTGTTCGTCGACACCTTCGGCACCGGCACCGTGGAGGACAGCGTGCTCCAGGACGCCGTCACCGAGGTCTTCGACCTGCGCCCGGCCGCGATCATCCGCGACCTCGACCTGCTGCGCCCGATCTACGCGCAGACGTCGGCCTACGGCCACTTCGGCCGCAACAACAAGGACTTCACCTGGGAGTCCACCGAGCGCGCCGAGCTGCTGAAGAAGGCCGCCGGCCAGTAGCCCGCTCCACGACCGTCGCCGCTGGCGGCAATCCGCCGGCCCTGCCGTGTGGATTGCCGCCAGAGCCGTCTGAGGCGTCGCCTAACGTGCCCGGCGTGACGGAGGCGGAGCAGCTGAGCATGGGGCCGCGGCCCCGCGCGAAGAAGGCGGCCGAGCTGAGCACCGACCGGCCGGTGGCGCGGGTGGCCGTCGACACCGGCGTGCCGCACCTCGACCGGCCGTTCGACTACGCCGTGCCCGCCGCCATGGCCGCCGCCGAGCCCGGCTGCCGGGTGCGGGTCCGGTTCTCCGGCCGCCTGGTCGACGGCGTCGTGCTGGAGCGGCTCGCCGCGTCCGAGCACGAGGGCACGCTGCAGCCGCTGCAGTCGCTGGTCAGCCCCGAGCCGGTCCTGAGCCCCGAGGTCGCC
>JAOPVD010000283.1 GCA_025966295.1 Frankiales bacterium
GTGGTGGTGACGAGCAAGGTGGTGAGCAAGGCCGAGGGCCGGCTGCTGCCGGCCGGCGAGGACCGCGAAGCGGCCCGGCTGCAGGCCGTGGCCGACGAGACGGTGCGGGTGGTCGCGCGCCGCGGCACCACCACCATCGCCGAGACCCGGCACGGCCTGGTGATGGCCGCCGCCGGGGTCGACGCGAGCAACGTGCGCGGTGACGAGATCGCGCTGCTGCCGCTCGACCCGGACGCCTCGGCGACCGCGCTGCGGGGCCGGCTGCAGGAGCTGACCGGGGTGCCGCTCGCGGTGGTGGTGTCCGACACGATGGGGCGGGCCTGGCGGGTCGGCCAGACCGACCAGGCGATCGGCGTCGCCGGGCTGGCGCCGGTCCGCGACAGCCGGGGCAGCACCGACAGCCACGGGCACGTCCTCGAGGTCACCGAGATCGCCGTCGCCGACGAGCTGGCCAGCGCGGCCGAGCTGGTGAAGGGCAAGGCCGACGGGGTCGCCGCCGCCGTGGTGCGGGGCCTGCGCTACACCGACGACGGCCGCGGCGCGCAGGCCCTGGTCCGGCCACCGGAGCAGGACTGGTTCCGGCTGGGCACGCAGGACGCCCACCAGCAGACGCTCCGGCTGCGCCGCACCGTGCGGCACTTCACCGACCAGTCGGTGGACCGCGCCGTCGTGCTGCAGGCGGTGGCCGCCGCGATCACCGCCCCCGCGCCCCACCACACGACGCCGTGGCGGTTCGTGCTCGTCGAACAGCGGCGCACGGCGCTGCTCGACGCGATGGCGGCCCGCTGGGCCTCCGACCTGCGCGCCGACGGCTTCTCCGAGGACAGCATCACCGCACGCCTGCGCCGGGGGGACGTGCTGCGCACCGCGCCGTACCTGGTGGTGCCGCTGCTCGACCGCAGCGGCGCGCACGCCTACCCGGACGAGCGGCGGCAGCGGGCCGAGGAGCGGATGTTCGTGGTGGCCGGCGGCGCGGCGGTCCAGAACGCCCTCGTGCAGCTCGCGGCGCACGGGCTGGGCAGCGCCTGGGTGAGCAGCGCGCTGTTCTGCCCGGACGTGGTGCGCGAGGTGCTGGAGGTGGAGGGCGAGCCGCTGGGGGTGCTGGCGGTCGGCCACCCCGCGCAGGAACCGGCCGGGCGGGCGGAGCGCGACCCGGCCGACTACGTCCTGCTGCGCTGAGCCAGCGGGGCGGTCCAGCCCTGCGCCACCAGGCGCTGGCGCAGGGCCAGGCCGGCGAGCCGCTTGGCGTCCGAGCGGCCGACCACCTCGGTGTCGTCGGTGGCCTTGTCGAGGGCGTCGCACGCCTCGAGGTAGGCGCGCATCGCGGCCCGCAGACCCGGGTCGTCGAACGTCAAGGAGGCCATGCACGACATGGTGACAGAAAAGACCCCGCCCGAGGAGCCTTGGGGGTTCTCCTCGGGCGAGGCGATCAGATGATCGCGCACCGGCGCCGCAGATCCGACTAGGACGCTTCCCAGACGGCGTGTCAGATCGCCCGGTGGTCCTGGATGGTGAGCCGGGGGCCGAACCGCGGCTTGCGCGCCCCGCTCACCTCCAGCAGCCGCACCACCCGGTAGCGGTGCGGTCGCCACGGCTCGAGCAGCGCCACCATCCCGGCGTCGTCGAGCGGCCGCCCGACGAGCACCCAGCCGACGAGCTGCGACAGGTGGTAGTCCCCGACGCTGAGCGCGTCCGCGTCACCGAGCGCGCGCTGCGCGACCTCCGCCGCGGTCCACTCCCCCACCCCCGGTACGGCGCGCAGCCGGTCCTTCGCTTCCGCCGGCGCCATCGCGGCGGCCTCCTCCAGCCGCCCGGCGACCTGCGCGGCGGCCAGCACGGTCCGGGCCCGCTTGGGGTCGACACCGGCCCGGTGCCAGTCCCAGGACGGGATCCGCCGCCAGACCTCAGCCGCCGGCGCGACGTACAGGCCGGCGGGCGCGGGACCGGGAGCGGCGACGCCGTACCGCCGCACCAGCCAGGCGTACGAGGCCCGCGCCTGTTTGCCGGTGACCTTCTGCTCGAGCACCGACGGCACGAGCTGCTCGAAGACCCTGCCGGTGCGCGGGATCCGCAGACCGGGGTACCGGGCGTGCGCCTCGACGAGCAGCGGGTGCGCCGGCTCGAAGCCCTCGGGCGCGGTCCGGCCCCCGAGCAGGTCGGGCACCGAGGCCAGCACCCACTCCGCACCGGGACCCCAGGCCTGGCAGGTGATCTCGTGCAGCCCGGCCTGCGTCAGCCGGTAGGTCGCCGGACCGTCCGGGGTCAGCGCGGTGCACCACGCCGACCCGTCGGCCTCGAACCGGTGCGTCGGGTCGTTGGGCCCGCGCACCAGCGGGGCGAGCGTGCGCCGGACGTCGACCGGAACGGCCGGGCGCCACACGGTCTCCACCCGGCAGAGGCTACGGTCTTGCGCGAGCAGAGGAGAGCGCGTGGACAAGGTCGTCGGCAGTGCCGCCGAAGCGGTCGCGGACATCCCGAGCGGGGCGTCGCTGGCGGTCGGCGGGTTCGGGCTGTGCGGCATTCCGCAGGTCCTCATCGAGGCGCTGCTGGACAGCGGCGTCGAGGACCTGCGGACGGTGTCGAACAACTGCGGCGTCGACGAGTGGGGGCTGGGCTCGCTGCTGCGGGCCAAGCGCATCAGCCGCACCACCGGGTCCTATGTCGGTGAGAACAAGGAGTTCGAGCGGCAGTTCCTGTCCGGCGAGCTCGAGGTGGAGCTGGTGCCGCAGGGCACGCTGGCCGAGCGGCTGCGCGCCGGCGGCGCCGGCATCCCGGCCTTCTACACCCCGGGTGGCGTCGGCACGCAGGTCTCCGAGGGCGGGCTGCCGCTGCGGTACGACGGCTCGGGCGGCATCGCCCTGGCGTCGGAGCCCAAGGAGGTCCGCTCCTTCGACGGCACCGACTACGTGCTGGAGCGGGCCATCGTGTGCGACTACGCGCTGGTGCACGCGCGCTACGGCGACCGGCACGGCAACCTCGTCTACGAGAAGTCCGCGCAGAACTTCAACCCGCTGTGCGCCGCCGCCGGCCGGGTCACGATCGCCGAGGTGGAGGAGCTCGTCGATCCCGGCGAGCTCGACCCGGCGCTGGTGCACACCCCCGGCATCTACGTACAACGCGTCGTGCCGGTCCGGACCCACAAGCGCATCGAAAGGCGGACCGTCCGTGCTCAGCCGTGAGGAGCTCGCCGCCCGGGTGGCGCTGGAGCTGGTCGACGGGCAGTACGTCAACCTCGGGATCGGGCTGCCGACCCTGGTGCCCAACTACGTGCCGGACGACGTGCACGTGGTGCTGCAGTCCGAGAACGGCGTGCTCGGGGTCGGCCCGTACCCGCTCGAGGAGGCCGTCGACGCGGACCTCATCAACGCGGGCAAGGAGACGGTCACCCTCAACCGGGGCGGCGCGTACTTCGACAGCGCCAGCTCGTTCGGGATGATCCGCGGCGGTCACATCGACGTCGCGATCCTCGGTGCCATGCAGGTCTCGCAGACCGGCGACCTCGCCAACTGGATGATCCCCGGCAAGATGGTCAAGGGGATGGGCGGCGCGATGGACCTGGTCCACGGCGCCAAGCGGGTCCTCGTGATGATGGAGCACGCCGCCAAGGACGGCTCGCCGAAGATCGTGCGCGAGTGCACGCTGCCCTTCACCGGCCGCGCCTGCATCCAGCGGATCATCACCGACCTGGCCGTCCTCGACGTCGAGCCGCAGGGCCTCGTGCTGCGCGAGCTCGCCCCCGGCGTCACCGTCGACCAGGTCCGGGCCGTCACCGAACCGGACTTCGCCGTCGACCTCTGAGCCGCCCTCAGAGGTCGGCGTCGACCATCCGGCCGACGAGCTCCTCGAACGGCACCGTCGGGGCCCAGCCCAGCACCGCCCGGGCCTTGGAGGCGTCCCCGACCAGCACGGCCGGGTCGCCGGGCCGCACCAGCTCGGGGTCCACCCGGATCCGGTCGGCGCCGTCGCTGACGCCGGCCCGCGCGAAGGCGGCGAGCGCGAACTCGCGCACCGAGTGCGCCTCGCCGGTCGCGACCACGAAGTCGTCGGCGACCGGCGCCCGGCAGGCGCGCACCATGGCGTCGACGTAGTCCGGCGCCCAGCCCCAGTCCCGGCGGGCCTCCAGGTTGCCCAGCACCAGCTCGCTGCCCTGGCCCTGCGCGATCCGCGCCACGGTCTGCGTGATCTTGCGGGTGACGAAGGTCGGCGGCCGGCGGGGCGACTCGTGGTTGAACAGCACCAGCGACACCGCGAACAGCCCGGCCTGCCGGTAGACGTCGACGAGCTGGTGGACGTAGGCCTTCGCGGCGCCGTACGGCGAGGTCGGGTGCAGCGGCGTCGTCTCCGACTGCACACCGCCTGCGCTGCCGAAGATCTCGGCGCTGGAGGCCTGCACGAAGCGCACCTCGCGGCCCCGCCGGTCCTGCAGCTCCCGGACCGCCTCCAGCAGCCGGGCGGCGCCCAGCGCGGTGATGTCGGCGGTGAGGACCGGCTGCTGCCAGGAGAACGCGACCGAGCTGATGCCGGCCAGGTTGTAGACCTCGTCCGGGTCGGCGGCAGCCACCGCGGCGGCGAGCGACGCGGTGTCGCGCAGGTCGCCCTGGTGCAGCACCACCCCCGGCGACCGGCCGAGCAGGTCCGGCAGGCCGGCGTCCCCGTCGTGCACCAGCCCGTGCACCTCGTAGCCGTCGGTCAGCAGCCGCTCGGCCAGGTAGCCGCCGTCCTGACCGGTGATGCCGGTGACCAGCGCGCGCCTCAACGGCCCGCGAGGGCCTTCTGCTCCGCCAGGTCGTTGTCGACCATCAGGTGCACGAGCTCCTCGAAGCTGATGGTCGGCTTCCAGCCCAGCACCGACGTCGCCTTGTCCGCGTCCCCGATGAGCAGGTCGACCTCAGCCGGCCGCAGGAACCGGGGGTCGAGCTGCACGTGCCCCGACCAGTCCGCGATGCCCACCCGCGCGAACGCGACGTCGAGCAGCTCCCGGATCGAGTGCGTCTCGCCGGTCGCGACGACGTAGTCGTCCGCG
>JAOPVD010000356.1 GCA_025966295.1 Frankiales bacterium
TGTCGGCAGCGTCGAGATGCGGGCCTCGACGGTCAGCCCGTCGACGGTGAGCCTGGCCCGGCCGTCCTGCGGGCGGCGGCGCTCGGAGATGTCCAGACCAGACACGATCTTGATGCGGCTGACCGCGGCCGCGGTGGCGGTCTTCGGCACCGTCATGACGTCGCGGAGCAGGCCGTCGACGCGGTACCGGATCCGCAGCTCGCCGGCCTGCGGCTCGATGTGCACGTCGCTGGCCCGGGCCCGCACCGCGTCGGCCAGGATCACGTTCACCAGGCGGACGACGGGTGCGGCCTCGACGTACTGCGTGGCGCTGTCGTCCACGTCGACGTCGAGCTCGACGTCGAGCCCTTCGAACAGGGTGTCGATGTCGCCCGAGTCCTCCGACAGCGACCAGGCGCGGTTCAGGTGGTCGCGCACCTGGCTGTCGGTGGCCACCACGACCACGACGTCGGTGGCCTGCGTGTAGAGCTTCACGTCGTCGAGCGCGACGACGTTGGTGGGGTCGGACGCCGCCACCCGCAGCCAGCCGCCGTCCTGCTCCAGGATGAGCACCCCGCCGCGCTCGGCGACCGCCCGGGGCAGCAGCCGGACGTGCTCGGGCACCACCATCACCCGGCCCAGGTCGACCAGCTGCAGGCCCAGGGCCTCGGCCAGCGCCTCCGCCACCTGCTTCTCGGTGGCCAGGCCGAGCTCGATGACCACGCTGCCGAGCCGCTTGCGGTGCTGGCCCGGCAGCACGTGGCGTTGCGCCGCCAGGGCCTGCTGGAGCTGATCGGGCGTCAGCAGCCCCTGGTCGACCAGGACCTCGCCGATGCGCCGGCGGACCTGGGGCGGGGTGTTCTGCGCTGCCCAGTGCTGTGGTGGGGTGCTCACGGTTTCATCCTTGAAACGTCGGGAGTTGGGGGGAACCGGTCAGCCGGTGTCGGCTTCGCCCACGAAGGGCTCGGACAGCTTGGTAGGTGGACCGTCCTGCTTGTCGGTGCGGCGCCGCTTGCGCTCCGCCCGCCGCTCGCGTTCCTCGCGCTGGGCGCGGGACTGCTGGTCGTAGACGCCCTCGGAGGTGCGGGCCACGACCTCCTCGGTCAGCTCGCGGAGCTGGTCGCGCAGGTAGTCGCGGGTGGCCACTTCGCCCAGCGACAGCCGCAACGAGGCCAGTTCGCGGGTGAGGTACTCCACATCAGCCTGCAGCCGCTGGTTCTGCCCGCGGTCCTCCTCGAGCGCGACCCGGTCGCGGTCGGCCTGCCGGTTCTGCGCGAGCAGGATCAGCGGCGCCGCGTAGGACGCCTGCAGCGACAGGATGAGCGTCAGCAGCGTGAAGTTGGTCGTCTCGGGGTCGAAGCGCAGGGCCGAGGGCGCCAGCGAGTTCCACGCCAGCCACACGATGCAGAACAGCGTCAGGTACACCAGGAACCGGCTGGTCCCGAGGAAGCGGGCGATCCGCTCCGAGATCCGGCCGAAGGCCTCGGGGTCGTAGTGCGGCCGGGGCAGGCCGGTCCGGGGCGTGACCGGCTGGTCGAGGCGCTGCCGGCGCGGGGTCCGCTCAGCCATGGCTCGGCCTGTCACGCCAGTTCTGCGGCAGCACGTGGTCCAGGACGTCGTCGACGGTCACCGCTCCGAGCAGCCGCTGCTCGGAGTCGACCACGGGCACCGCGACCAGGTTGTACGACGCCAGGTGGCGGGTCACGTCGGCGAGCGGGCACTCCGGGGGGAGCGGGTCGATGTCGCTGTCGATGGCCCCGCTGATGAGGGTGCTGGGCGGTTCCCGCAGCAGCCGCTGGAAGTGGGCGGTGCCGAGGTACCGGCCGGTCGGCGTCTCGTAGGGCGGCCGCACGACATACACCTGGGCCGCCAGGCTGGGGTGCAGGTCGGCGTCGCGGATGCGGGCCAGCGCCTCCGCGACGGTGGTGCCGGGCCCGAGGATGACCGGCTCGCTGGTCATCAGCCCACCGGCGGTGTCGTCGCTGTAGGCCAGCAGCTGCCGGACCGGCTCGGCCTCCTCGGGCTCCATGAGGTCGAGCAGCCGGGCCGCGTCGGCGGGCTGCATCTCGCCGAGCAGGTCGGCGGCGTCGTCGGGTGCCATCGCCTCGAGCACGTCCGCGGCCCGCTCGTCCTCCAGCCCGGCCATCAGCTGGACCTGCTCGTCCTCGGGCATCTCCTCGAGCACGTCGGCGAGCCGCTCGTCGTCGAGCGCCGCCGCGATCTCGCCGCGGCGCTTGTCCGACAGGTCGTGCAGCACGCCCGCCAGGTCGGCGGGGCGGAGCTTCTCGATGACCGCGAGCAGGTTGGCCGCGCCCTGGTCGCCCTCGGTGAGGGCCAGGCCGCTGATCTCGTCCCAGCCGACCTGCAGCACCTCGGAGCGGCGCCGGCCGCGACCGCGCCGGACGGCCACCTTCGTGACCACCCAGTCGGTGCGGGTCTGCTCGAGCGCCACGTCCACGATCGTGACCCCGGTACCGGCGAGGTCCTCCGGGGCGAGCAGCGTGACGGTGCGGTCGAGCAGCTCGGCGAGCACGAGGGTCTCGCCGGCCCGCTTGTCGAAGCGCCGCAGGCTGACAGTGCCGGTGGACAGCAGGACGGCGTCCGCCTCGAGCGACTTCACCCGGCCCATCGGCACGAAGATCCGGCGGCGGGCCTGGATCTCGACCAGGATCCCGAGCGCCCGGGGCGCCTCGCGGCCGGTGCGCAGCGCGACGACGACGTCCCTGACCCGTCCCACCTGGTCGCCGTTCGGGTCGAACACGGGCAGCCCGGACAGGCGCGCGACGAAGACGCGGGTTCCGGTGCTCACCGCGCGAGGCTACCGCCGGGGACGGCTCGGACCCGGGTACGGCACGATGCGCTCCCGAGCCGTTCCGGAATCCAGGAGACCCGCGTGACCACCACCCTCGACCGCTTCCGCCTCGACGGCAAGGTCGCCATCGTCACCGGCGCCTCGTCTGGTCTCGGTGTCGCCATCGCCCAGGGCCTGGCGGAAGTCGGTGCCGACCTGGTCCTCGCGGCCCGCCGTACCGACCGGCTGGAGCAGACCAAGGCACTCGTCGAGGGTCTGGGCCGGCGGGCCATCACCGTCCAGACCGACGTGACCGACCCGGAGCAGTGCACGGCCACGGTCGCGGCCGCGGTGGAGGCGTTCGGCAAGGTCAACGTGCTCGTGAACAACGCCGGCTTCGGCTGGGCCAAGCCGGCCACCCGGGAGACGCCCGAGGAGTTCCGCAAGGTCATCGACATCAACCTCAACGGGCAGTACTGGATGGCGCAGGCCTTCGGCCGGGCGGTCACCGAGGGCGGCTCGATCATCAACATCTCCAGCGTGCTGGGGCTGCGTCCCGGCGTCGTCCCCCAGGCCGGGTACGCCGCCTCCAAGGCCGGCCTGCTCGGCCTGACCCGCGACCTGGCGGCGCAGTGGACGGGGCGCAAGGGCGTGCGGGTCAACGCGGTCGCGCCGGGCTACGTCCCGACCGAGATGACCGACGAGATGGACCCGCTGGAGGCCGAGATGGTCAAGCTGCTCGCCCCCGCGGGCCGCTTCGGGCAGCCGCACGAGGTGGCCGACGCGGTGGTGTTCCTGGCCGGCGACGGGGCGTCCTACATCACGGGCATCACGCTGCCGGTCGACGGCGGGCTGGTCATGCCATGACCGGGCCGACGCTGGCCTACCAGGTGGTCGACGTCTTCACGACCACGGCGTTCGCGGGCAACCCGCTCGCCGTCGTCCTGGACGGCGACGAGCTGTCGACCGCGCAGATGCAGGCCATCGCCAGCGAGTTCAACCTCAGCGAGACGGCCTTCCCGGTGGCGGCGCCGGACGGTGCGACGTACGGGCTGCGGATCTTCACGCCGGCCACCGAGCTGCCGTTCGCCGGCCACCCGTCGGTGGGTGCGGCCTGGGTGCTGCGCAGCCTCGGCCGGATCGGCGACGGCGACAACGTGCAGTCCTGCGGCGCCGGGCTGCTGCCCGTGCACGTGGGCGCCGACACCGTGACGCTGACCGGCGGGGCGCCGTCGGTCAGCGAGCCGATGGCGTCCGCGCCGCTGCTGGAGGCCCTCGGGCTGTCCGGGGCGGACCTGGCCGGCCCGGCGCCGCGCTGGGCCGGCGTCGGGATCGAGTTCGCTTTCCTGCTGGTGCGGCCGGAGGCGCTGGACAAGGTCAAGCTGGACGTGCCCCGGGTGGCCGCGCTCGGCCGCTCCGGCATCTCGCTGGTCGCCTGGGACGGCACCATGGCCGGCTGCCGGGTCTTCCCGGGCGGGGTGGGCGTCGTCGAGGACCCCGCCACCGGCTCGGCCGCGTTGGCGTTCGGGGTCTACCTCGCCGCCAGCGGGCTGGTCGAGGACGGCACCCACGACTACGTGGTCGAGCAGGGCTATGAGATGGGCCGGCCGTCCACGCTGCGCTGCCAGGTGGTCGTCGAGGACGGTGCCGCCGTGCGGACCACCGTCAGCGGCTCGGTGGTCCCCGTCGCCCGCGGCGAGATCCGCGTCCCGCCGGAGCTCTGACCCCGCCTGTCTCGGTGACACCCCGGCTGGGGAGGTTTCCGGTGGGTTCCGCACGGGGTGTCGGTGAGACACGTGCTTCCGGTGCCGGTCAGGGGAGGGGCTGCAGGCGCAGTACGGCGGACTCGCGGGCCCACCGGGCCGGTTGCTGCTCGCCGTCCGGCGGGTTCAGGCGCTTGTCGTGCAGCAGCGGAACGACCGCCTCCCACTGCCCGCTGCCCGGCACCACCCGGGTGACCGCTGCCGACCAGACCGCGACCCGGTCGTTCTGCGAGGCCTTGCTGCGTACGGTCACCACCGCCGTCGTGGCGGTCTGCGCGCCGGGCAGCTCCTGCTCCTGGCCGCCGCAGACGAGCCACAGGCTGTCGTCGTGCCACAGGTGCCAGGCGATGCGCTCGGGCCCGTCGTCGAAGCGCACCCAGACCACACCGCTGCGCTTGGTGGCCTCGTCGACCACAGGGGGGACCGTCACGCCTGACATCATGGCGTGGTGACCGCCGGGCCCCTTGCGCAGCAGGGCGTCTCGCGTCCCCCGACCCGCGACGTGGGCCTGATCGCGATCGCGCTGCTGGCGGTGTCCACCTCCGGTCCGCTCATCGCCGCGACCGCTGTGCCGGCGCTGGCGATCGCGTTCTGGCGCAACGCGATGGCGGCCGTGGTGCTCGCTCCCGTCGTCCTGCTGCGCCGCCGGGCCGAGCTGCGCCGGCTGGACCGGCGCGAGCGCGGCCTGGCCCTGCTGGCCGGGCTGCTGCTCGCGCTGCACTTCGCCACCTGGATCCCGGCGCTGTCCTACACGAGCGTGGCGAGCGCCACCGCGCTCGTGGCGACCCAACCGGTCTGGTCCGCGCTGATCAGCAGGCTGCGCGGCGAGCCGGTCGCGCGGCAGGTCTGGATCGGCATCGGGGTCGCCATGGCGGGCGCGCTGCTGCTGACCGGCGCCGACCTGCAGGTCTCCGGCAAGGCGCTGCTCGGCGACGCGCTCGCGGTCGTGGGCGGGCTCTTCGCGGCCGGCTACATGACCGCCGGCAGCGAGGTCCGGCGGAGCGTCTCCACCACGACGTACACCGCGCTCTGCTACTCCACGACGGCGCTGCTGCTGCTGGGCGTGTGCCTGGTGGCCCGGCAGGACCTGACCGGCTACCAGGACGTCGACTGGGTGAAGCTGGTGGCGCTGACCGCCGGCGCGCAGCTGCTGGGGCACTCGCTGTTCAACGTCGTCCTGAAGACCACCAGCCCGACCGTGGTGAGCCTGTCGATCCTGTTCGAGATCCCCGGGGCGGCCGTCATTGCGGCGCTGTTCGTGAAGGGCCAGCACGTGCCGTTGCTGGCCATTCCGGCCGCGGTGCTGCTGGTCGCCGGGCTGGCGCTGGTGATCCGGTCGACCGGGCGCGACGCCGCACCGTCGGTACCCGTCGAGTAGCCCGCGCACCGATAGCCTGACCGCTCAGCCACGAGGGGGACGAGAGTGCGCGCACGTCGGTCGGTCCTGGCGGTACCGGGCAGCAACCCGGCGATGCTCGAGAAGGCCAAGGGCTTCGGCAGCGACGCGGTGTTCCTCGACCTCGAGGACGCCGTCGCGCCGGCCGAGAAGGCGGCCGCCCGCGGGCACGTCGTCGACGCCCTGGTCTCCGGCAGCTGGGGGGAGCGGCTGCGGACCGTCCGGGTCAACGACCTGTCGACGCCGCACACCTACCGCGACGTCATCGAGGTCGTGGAGGGCGCCGGGCCGCACCTCGACGCCCTCGTGCTGCCGAAGGTGCAGGGCCCCGAGCACGTCGTGTGGCTGGACCTGCTGCTCTCGCAGATCGAGGCGACGATGGGCTTCGCCCCGGGCCGGATCGCCATCGAGGCGCAGATCGAGAGCGCCCGCGGGCTGCAGCAGGCGGCGGCCATCGCGACCGCCAGCCCGCGGCTGCAGGCGCTGGTCTTCGGGCCGGGGGACTTCGCCGCCGACCTCGGCCTGGCCTCGCCGTTCGTCGGCGCCGAGCCGTTCGTCGGGGCCTTCGACGCCGCCCTGCTCACGATCCGGGCCGCCGCCACGGCCGCCGGGCTGCAGGCGATCGACGGGCCCTGGCAGCGGGTGCACGACCTGGACGGCTTCCGGGCCCGGGCCCAGCGCAGCGCGGCCCTCGGCTTCGACGGCACCTGGGTGCTGCACCCCTCGCAGGTGGACGTCGCGCACGCGGTGTTCACGCCGTCCCGCGAGCAGTACGACCAGGCCCGCCGGGTGGTCGCCACTGTCGGTGAGGGCCGCGGCGTCGCGATGCTCGGCGACGTGATGGTCGACGAGGCCAGCCGCAAGCTGGCGGAGCGCACCGTGGCCCGCGGCCGGGCCGCCGGACTGGATGCGACGCCCTAGCAAGAGGACGTGAGGTGTCTCACCCTGCGGGGCTGGCTACCGAGGAGTAGCCGGTGGGACACTTGCCCGAAACGCTGACCACGGCTCGCGCCGTACACGAGGAGCATTCCCATGGGACGCCTGGCATCGACCGAGGGCCTCACCGAGATCCAGCAGGAGATCCTGTCCACGGTCCGCACGTTCGTGGACAAGGAGATCATCCCCTACGCCACGGACCTCGAGCACAAGGACGAGTTC
>JAOPVD010000002.1 GCA_025966295.1 Frankiales bacterium
CTCCCCGGCGCGGCAGGCGCTGCAGGCCCTGGCGGCCGCGCTCGTCGGGGCCCCGACCCCCGCCCCGAAGCGCCGCCGCCTCCGCCGTTGACCCCCGCGTCCCGCCGTACCGCCCCTGAGCTGGGGAGGAAGGGCGGCTAGCGCTGGAGGTACTGGCCGAGCTCCTGGCGGGCGATGGTGCGCAGGTGCACCTCGTCCGGGCCGTCGGCGAGCCGCAGCGTGCGCATGCCGGCCCACATCTGGGCCAGCGGGAAGTCGTCGGAGACGCCGGCGCCGCCGTGCACCTGGATGGCCCGGTCGATGACGTTGAGGGCCATCCGAGGAGCGATCACCTTGATCGCGGCGATCTCGGTGCGGGCTCCGCGGGCGCCGACGTTGTCGATCAGCCAGGCTGCCTTCAGGGTCAGCAGCCGGGCCTGCTCGATCTCGATGCGGGACTCCGCGATCGCCTCCTGCACCACGCCCTGACGCGCCAGCTCCTTGCCGAAGGCGACCCGGGAGGCGGCCCGCTCGCACATCAGCTTGAGGGCGCGCTCCGCGACCCCGATCGAGCGCATGCAGTGGTGGATCCGGCCGGGACCCAACCGGGCCTGAGCGATCATGAAGCCGTCGCCCTCGTTGCCGATGATGTTGGTGGCCGGCACCCGGACGTCGGTGAAGTGCACCTCGCCGTGGCCGTGCTGGTCCTGGTAGCCGAAGACCGGCAGGGCCCGGACCACCTCGACGCCGGGGGTGTCGACCGGCACCAAGATCATCGACTGCTGGCGGTGCACCGACTCGTTCGGGTCGGTCTTGCCCATCACGATCATGATCTAGCAGCGCGGGTCGTTGACGCCCGTGGTCCACCACTTGCGGCCGTTGATGACGTAGTCGTCGCCGTCGCGCTCGATCCGGGTGGCGATGTTGGTGGCGTCCGAGGAGGCGACGTCGGGCTCGGTCATCGCGAACGCCGACCGGATCTCGCCGTCTAGCAGGGGCCGCAGCCACTGCTGCTTCTGCTGCGAGGTGCCGAACATGTGCAGCACCTCCATGTTCCCGGTGTCGGGGGCGGCGCAGTTGAGGGCCTCGGGCGCGAGGTGGACCGACCAGCCGGTCACCTCGGCGAGGGAGGCGTAGTCGAGGTTCGACAGCCCGGACTCGTCCGGCAGGAACAGGTTCCACAGGCCGCGGTCGCGGGCCTCGGCCTTCAGCTCCTCCACGACCGGCGGCACGGTGTGGTCGCCGTAGCCCTTGTCGCGGCGGTACTCCTCGTAGCGCGCCTCGGCGGGGAAGACCTGCTCGGCCATGAAGTCCTGGAGCTTGGCCAGGTACTCCTTTGCCTTCGGCGACAGCTCGAAGTCCACGTTGCGGCACCTTTCAGCCCAGTGACACGTCCTGTCGCACCCTCCCACGCCGCCGTCGAGCCGGTACGGCGCCCCCCTTAGGCTGACCCCCGTGCGTATCCCTGGCGGCGACCTTGCTCCGGCGCGCCGTCGTCGGTACGGCGGCGGTTACGGCCGCCGTCGGCGGCGCCGCAACCTGCGGCTGGCGCTGGCGGTGCTGCTCGTGGCGGCGGGCGCCGGCGCGGCGTACGCGCTGCGGCAGGACGACGGCTCGGTGCCGCAGCGGCTGGCGAGCACGCCCTGCCCGAGCCCCAGCCGGACACCGGCGGCCAGCACCACCGCGACCGTCCCGGCCAAGGCGGTGCGGCTGCCGCAGCCGCAGCAGGTCCGGCTCACCGTGCTCAACGGCACCAGCCGGAGCTTCCTGGCCAAGACGGTCGGCGACCAGCTCGCGGCGCGCGGGTTCGTCGTCACCGGGCAGGCCAACGCCGCTGCGCTGACCGGCGCCTCGACGGTCACCTTCGGCCCGGGCGCCGGTCCGGCCGCCACGGTCGTCAGCCACTGGGTCCTGGGCGCCCGCGCCGTGGGCAGCCCCATGGCCAAGCCCGGGTCGGTGCAGCTCGTACTCGGCAGCAGCTTCACGCGGTTGGCCACCCCCGCCGAGGCGGCCGCGGCCGCGCGTGCCCTGCCGACGCCCAGCCCGTCGGCGTCGCCGACCGCCACCCGGGCGGCCTGCGCCTCCTGAGTCACTGCGGCCGGGTTGCAGGTGTGCTTCGCTTCATGTCGTGACCGACCGGCTGAGCCCCCTCGACGTCTCCTTCCTCTACATGGAGACCCCGACCACCGCGATGCACGTCGGTGGGGTTGCCGTCCTCGACCCGCCGGCGGACGGCTTCGACTACGACCGGCTGTGCGAGCTCATCAGCCAGCGCATCGGCCTGGTGCCGCGCTACCGGCAGAAGGTCCGCTGGGTGCCCGGGCGGCTGGCCAACCCGGTCTGGGTCGACGACCCCGACTTCGACGTGACCTACCACGTGCGCCGCTCCGCGCTGCCCAAGCCCGGCAACCGGGAGCAGCTCAAGGAGCTGGTGGCCCGGCTGCAGAGCCGGCAGCTCGACCGCAACCGGCCGCTGTGGGAGATCTACCTGGTGGAGGGCCTCGAGGACGGCAAGGTCGCGATCGTCACCAAGACCCACCACGCGATGGTCGACGGCGTCTCGGCGGTCGACATCGGCACCGTCATCCTGGACCTGGAGCCGACCCCGCGGGCCGTCCCGGACGACGACTGGACCCCGCGGCAGGAGCCCGGCGCGGTCGGGCTGCTCGCGGCCGCGGTCAGCGACCTCCTCACCAAGCCGTCCGGCGCCCTCGACACCGCCCGCACCGCCGTCGGCGACGTCCGGGCCACGGCCGGCAAGGTCGCTGCCGTCGCCGGCGGGGTGCTCGCGCAGGCCAGGGTGATGGCTCGGCAGGCGCCGGGCACCCCGCTCAACGTGCCCATCGGTGAGCAGCGCCGGTTCGGGATGGCCGACACCCTGCTCGAGGACTACAAGACGGTGCGCCGGGCGCACGGCGGCACCGTCAACGACGTCGTGCTCGCGACCGTCGGCGGCGCGCTGCGCACCTGGCTGCTGACGCGTGGCGAGAAGGTCACGCCGACGACCGTGGTCCGGGCGATGGTGCCGGTCTCGGTGCGCGCGGACGCCGAGAAGGGCGAGCTCGGCAACCGGGTCTCGTCGTACTTCGTCGACCTGCCGGTCGGCGAGGCCAGCGCCGTCATGCGGCTGCACCAGGTGTCGTTCGCGATGCGCGGCCACAAGGAGAGCGGCTCGTCGGTCGGCGCCGACGCGCTCGTGCAGCTGTCCGGCTTCGCGCCGCCGACGATCCACGCGCTGGGTGCCCGCACCGCCAGCGTTATGACCCGGCGGCTGTTCAACCTGGTGGTCACCAACGTGCCGGGGCCGCAGTTCCCGCTGTACGCCGCCGGGGCGCGGATGCTGTCGATGTACCCGGTCGTGCCGCTGGCCAAGAACCAGGCCGTCAGCATCGGCCTCACCTCCTACGACGGCGGCGTCTTCTACGGGCTGAACGCCGACCGTGACGCCATGCCGGACATCGACGTGCTGGCCTCCTGCCTCGAGGAGTCGCTGGCCGAGCTCGTCGGGACGACCCGGTGAGGCGCGGCCTGGTCCTCGGCGCCGGCGGCGTGCTGGGCGCCGCCTGGACGATCGGCGCGCTGTCGGCCGTGCACGACGACCTCGGCTGGGACCCGCGGGAGGCCGACGTGCTGGTCGGCACCTCCGCCGGCTCGGTGCTCGTGGCCGCGCTGGCCTGCGGGATCAGCGTCGAGGAGCTGCTCGACCACCAGGCCGGCAAGCCCGACCCGCGCATCGAGTTCGACCCCGACACCGACTCCGGCGGTCGGTTGCCGCCGCTGCCGCGGCCGTTCGTCGGCTCGCCGCGGGCGCTGGCGCACTCCGCGCTCCGGCCCTGGAAGCACACCCCGATGGGCGCGCTGGCGGCCGCGCTGCCGCAGGGCCGCGGCTCGATCGAGCCGGTTGGCCGGCTCGTCGACGGCATCCTGCCGGCCGGCGGCTGGGCCCCGCACCCGGCGGCCTGGGTGGTGGCGATGGACTACGACAACGGCCGGCGGGTGGCCTTCGGCGGGCCCGGCGCCCCCGCCGCGCAGCTGCGCGACGCGGTGATGGCCTCCTGCGCCATCCCGGGCTGGTACGCCCCGGTGCGGATCGGCCGCCACCGGTACGTCGACGGCGGCGTCTGCTCGCCCACCTCGGTCGACCTCATCGCCCGCCTGGGCCTGGACGAGGTCTACGTGCTGTCGCCGATGACCTCGCTGTCGTACGACGCCCCGACGTCGGTGGCCGCCCGGATCGAGCGCCGGTTCCGGCGGATCGTCACCCGCCGGGTGGTGGGCGAGCTCAAGAAGGTCGCGGCCGGCGGCACCAAGGTGAGCTTCCTCGGGCCGACGGCGGAGGACCTCGCCGTGATCGGCGCCAACATGATGGACCCGACCCGGCGGGCCGCGGTGCTCGAGACCTCGCTGCGCACGTCGGCCGCGGCGTTGCGCGGCGGGCTGTCCGGCGCCGCCTGACATGCTGGCCGGGTGCGCGTCTACCTGCCCTCGACCCTGACCGAGCTGCGCAAGCTGCTCGACACCGGGACCGTCGGTGCGCCGCCACTGCCCGGCTACGCGGTCACCCCCGAGCTGCGGGAGTGGTACGCCGAGGGCGACCTCGAGGAGCTCGAGTACCTCGCGTTGTCGTCGGCGGCCCGCGCGTGCGTCCGGCTGCTGGACGCCGACCAGGACGCGATCCGGCGCCGGGTCGTGGTGGTCGCCGAGGTGCCGGACGAGGCGGTCCGCCGGGTGCCCGAGGTCGACCGGGCGGCGGTGAAGGTGACCAGCGAGGTCCCGCTGCGGCTGGTGCAGGCGGTGCACGTCGACGACCCGGTGGCGGTCGCGGACGTCACCGTCGCCGCCGACGCGGTGATCGAGGCGGACCTCGGCTCCGAGGATGCCGTGTTCCGGCTGGAGCAGGCCGAGGGGCACGAGCTGCAGTGGTACGCCACCCAGGAGATCGGGCCGCTGCTCGAGCTGGGCTGACCCGCGCCGGCGGCCCGAAGTGGCAGCATGTGGGGACCGTTCCGCGAGCCAGCAGCAGGGAGACCCCCGTGCTCGACGCCAGCACGTCCGTTCCGACCCCGGTCAACGAGCCGATCCGGCAGTACGCCCCCGGCAGCCCCGAGCGGGTGTCCCTGGAGGCCCGGCTCAAGGAGCTCGCCAGCGAGCAGCTCGAGCTGACGGCGACCGTCGACGGCGAGCAGCGGATGGCGACCGGCGAGCGGATCGAGGTCGTCCAGCCGCACCGGCACACCGCGGTGCTCGGGGTGACGGCGGAGTCGGACGCGGTGCAGTGGCAGGCGGCGGTGGACGCCGCGCTGCGGGCGGCGCCGGCCTGGCGGGAGACGTCGTACGACGACCGGGCGGCGGTGCTGCTCACGGCGGCGGAGCTGCTGAGCGGGCCGTGGCGCGACACCCTCAACGGCGCCACGATGCTCGGCCAGAGCAAGACCGCCTTCCAGGCTGAGATCGACAGCGCCTGCGAGCTCATCGACTTCCTGCGCTTCAACGTGGCGTTCGGGCGGCAGGTGCTGGCCGAGCAGCCGGTGAGCTCGCCCGGGGTGTGGAACCGGATGGACCTCCGGCCGCTCGAGGGCTTCGTGCTGGCGGTCACGCCGTTCAACTTCACGGCCATCGCCGGCAACCTGCCGCTGGCGCCGGCGCTGATGGGCAACACCGTGGTGTGGAAGCCGTCGCCGACCCAGCAGCTCGCCGCGCACTTCACGATGCGGCTGCTGGAGGCGGCCGGGCTGCCGCCCGGGGTCATCAACCTGGTGACCGGCTTCGGTACGGCGTCGTCGGTGGCGCTGGAGCACCCGGAGCTGGCGGGCATCCACTTCACCGGCTCGACCGCGACCTTCCAGCACCTGTGGCAGCAGGTCGGCGCCAACATCGGCCGGTACCGGAGCTACCCGCGGCTGGTGGGGGAGACCGGCGGCAAGGACTTCGTGCTGGCCCACGCCAGCGCCGACGTGGCGGCGCTCGAGGTCGCCCTGGTCCGCGGTGCGTTCGAGTACCAGGGGCAGAAGTGCTCGGCGGCGTCGCGGGCCTACGTGCCGCGCAGCCTCTGGGAGGGCGGCCTGCGGGACTCGCTCGCCGACCGGGTGCGGTCGCTGACCTACGGCGACGTGACCGACTTCAGCAACTTCGGCGGCGCCGTCATCGACCGGCGGGCCTGGTCCCGGCTGTCCGGGGTGGTCCGGGCGGCGCACGACGACCCGGCGCTGACCGTGCTGGCCGGCGGGACGGCCGACGACCGCGAGGGCTTCTTCGTCCACCCCACCGTGCTGGAGACCAGCGACCCGCTGCACGAGGTCATGACCCGCGAGTACTTCGGCCCGGTGCTGGGCGTCTACGTCTACGACGACTGGGCGGACGTGCTGCCGCTGGTCGACAGCTCCGCCCCCTACGCGCTGACCGGTGCGGTCTTCGCGCAGGACCCGTACGCGCTCGCCGAGGCCAGCCAGGCGCTGCGGTTCGCGGCCGGCAACTTCTACGTCAACGACAAGCCGACCGGCGCGGTCGTCGGGCAGCAGCCCTTCGGCGGTGCCCGGGCCTCGGGCACCAACGACAAGGCCGGCTCGGTGCTCAACCTGCTGCGCTGGACCTCGCCGCGGACGCTCAAGACCACGTTCGTGCCGCCGCACGACCACCGCTACCCCCACATGGGATGACCCGGTGACCGAGCCGCTCGACATGTCCAAGGACCCCGACCGCTTCGTGGTCGGCGCCGAGCCGGCGTACCCGACCGGCCCGTTGGACCCGGCCCTCGACCCGGACCGGTTCGACCCGGCCGACCAGACGCTGCCGCAGCTGCTCGGCAAGGGGGCCTACGAGGACGAGCGCGACAACCTGCAGTGGCTGATCGGGCTGCTGGGGGTGCTGGGTTTCTTGGTGCTGGTGAGCCTGCTGCTGCAACTGGGGTAGTCGGGCTGCTCCTGCAGCCGACGTACGACAGTGCCCGCGAGCACACGACCCGGCGGGCGCCCCGGCGCAGTTGACTGCGCACACGGGGCGGTCGGGATGACTGCCGGGGTTGAGAGGGGAAGCCGTCATGGGAGCTGCCCGGATGCAGGCTGGTCGGTCGAGGCGCTGGGGTCGGGTCCTCGGCGTGCTCGTTTCCCCGGTGCTGGTGGTTCCTGCGCTGGCGGCGCCGGCGTCGGCGGCGGCCACGGTGCTGTACGTCGACGACGGCTCGGGGTGCAGCGACAAGGGCTCGGGGACCACGTCGAAGCCGTTCTGCACGATCGGCAAGGGTGCCTCGGTCGCGACCGCCGGCCAGACGGTGCAGGTGGCAGCCGGCACCTACTCCGGCAGCATCACGGTGGGCAAGAGCGGCACGTCCAGCGAGCCGGTGACGCTGGCGGGCGCGCCCGGTGCCATGCTCACCTCGTCCGGCGTCGGCATCACCGTCTCGGGCAAGAGCTGGGTGGTCATCCGCGGCTTCGAGGTCGGACCCACCGGCAGTGACGGCATTCGGGTGACGGGTGGCTCGTCGCACGTCACCGTGGTCGGCAACAACGTGCACGACGCCGGCACCCGCAGCTCGGGCAAGACCGCCAACGGCATCGACGTCAGTGGCACGACCACGGACAGCACCATCGACGGCAACGTCGTCCACGACAACAGCGACTCGGGCATCTACGTCAGCGGTAGCGCGCACCGGATCCTGGTGGTGGGCAACGAGACCTACGGCAACGCCCGGGGCTACACCCGGGCCGCGCCGGGGATCGACATCCGGGCGACCGACAACACGGTCCGGGGCAACTACAGCCACCACAACGAGGACAGCGGCGTGCAGGTGCGCGGCGGGGCCGACCGCACCGTGGTCGTCGGCAACCGCACCGACCACAACGGCGACCACGGCATCGACGTGCTGGACAGCCAGGACTGCGTCCTCGTCGGCAACAGCGTGTTCAAGAACGTCACCGCCGGCATCAACGACGAGGGCACGTCCCCGGGCGTGACCATCAAGAACAACATCAGCGTCGACAACGGCATCGACAGCCCGCGGACGAGCGGCAACATCCGGGTCGACAAGAACTCCTACTCCGGCTCGGTGGTGGACTCGAACCTCACCTTCTTGTCGACCAAGAGCGCCGACTACGTCTGGAACGGCAAGAGCTACAGCTCGCTCGCGGCGTTCAAGCTGGCGACCGGTCAGGAGGCGCGTGGGATCCAGGCCGACCCGAAGTGGCGGAACGCGGCGGCCGGTGACCTCCGCCTGCTGGCCGGCTCGCCCGCCATCGACTCGGCCGACTCCGGGGCGCCGGAGCAGCTCGCCCGCGACATCGACGGAGTCGCCCGCGCCGACGACCCGGCCACCCGCAATACCGGCATCGGGCCGCGTTCCTACGACGACCGTGGGGCCTACGAGTTCAGGTGAGCCGGGTCCGCTCGACGACCCTCGCCTGGTACAGACGACGTAGCTGCCTCCCCCTATCGTCGTACCTGCCTCCAACCCGGGCTGCGTGATCCGCGGACCGGTCATCCGGCGTGTACTTCCCGCGGACGCGCTCGGCCGTCCGTCGGGCTTGGGTGGGGGTTCTTCGTGGCACTGCGAGATGCTGTTCGTCGTCCGTTGGTCGTCCTGGCGGCTGCGGCGCTCGCCGCCCCCGCCCTGGCGGGTACGGCGCAGGCCGTCACGCCCACCGTGCTGTTCGTGGCCAAGGCCAACACGTCCTGCAGCGACAGCGGTCCCGGAACGGGGACCGTGCCGTTCTGCACCATCAACAAGGGCCTCGCCGCGGTTGTGGCAGGCCAGACCGTCCAGGTGGCGGCCGGCACCTACAACGAGGCAGTCACCGTCCCGAAGAGCGGCACCGCCGACGCGCCCATCACGCTGTCCGCCGCGCCGGGGGTCGTCGTCACCTCCACCGGGATCGGCATCAATGTCCCCGGCCGGAGCTGGGTCGTCGTCCGGGGCTTCGAGGTCGGACCCACCACCAACGAGGGCATCCGCGTCTCCGGGGCCTCGTCCAACGTCACCATCATGGGCAACCACGTCCACCACGCCGGCTCCCCGGTCAAAGGCTCCACCGAGAACGGCATCGCGGTCCGCGGCTCGACGGTCGACACGACGATCGTGGGCAACACCGTCGAGTCCAACAGCGACTCCGGCATCTTCGTCTCGGACACCAGTACCCGCGTCCTCGTGGAGCGCAACGAGACCTTCCGCAACGCCCGCGTCTACACCCGCGCGGCCCCGGGCATCGACATCCGCTCCAACGGCAACACGGTGCGCGGCAACTACAGCCACCACAACGAGGACAGCGGCGTGCAGCTCCGTGGCGGCTGCACCAACAACCTCGTGGTCGGCAACCGCACCGACCACAACGAAGACCACGGCATCGACATCCTCGACTGCACCAACACCGTCGTCACCGGCAACAGCGTCTACAAGAACGTCACCGCCGGCATCAACGACGAGGGCGCGTCGCCGGGCGTCACCATCAAGAACAACATCGCCGTCGACAACGGCATCAACAGCCCACGGACCAGCGGCAACATCCGGGTCGACAAGAACTCCTTCACCGGCTCGATCGTCGACAGCAACCTGACCTACCTGTCGACGCCGAGCACCAACTACGTGTGGAACAGCACCAGCTACAGCTCGCTGGCGGCCTTCCAGGCGGCAGTGGGACAGGAGGCGCACGGCATCCAGGCCGACCCGAAGTGGCGGAACGCGGAGGCCGGTGACCTGCACCTCACGGCGGGCTCGCCGGCGATCGACTCGGCCGATGCCGCTGCGGGCGGCCACCCGGCCGTCGACTACGACGGGCTGGCTCGCGTCGACGACCCGACCGTGGCCGACACCGGGATCGGCGCGCGCAGCTTCGACGACCGCGGTGCCTACGAGTACCAGCCCAGCGACTTCGCGCCCGTGGCCGCTCTGACGGTCACGCCGGCCACCGGTGCGCCGCCGCTCGCGGTCACCGCGGACGCCAGTGCCTCGACTGACGCGGACGCGACGCCGATCGCGTCCTACCGCTTCAACTTCGGTGACGGCTCCGGCCTGGGCGCGGCGCAGACCGGTGCCACCGCCACCCACACCTACACCACCGCCGGTACCTACACGGTCAGCGTGACGGTCACCGACAGCGGCGGCCTGAGCGCGACCAAGACGGCCACGGTCGTCATGGACGCCCCGCCCACCGCGGCCCTGACCGTGACGCCCGCGTCGGGCACCGCGCCGCTGGCCGTCACGGCCGACGCGCGCGCCTCGAGCGACGGCGACGGGACGCCGATCGCGAGCTACCACTTCAACTTCGGCGACGGCACCACGACGGGCCCGCAGACGGGCGGGACCGCCGACCACACCTTCGCGGCCGCGGGTGCCTACACGGTCACCGTCACCGTCACGGACACGGCGGGCCACATCGGTACCGCCAGCGCGACGGTGAGCGTCTCGCGGGCCGACTTCGCGCCGCTCGCCGCGCTCACTGTCACGCCGTCCACCGGCTCGGCTCCGCTGGCGGTCCTCGCCGACGCCAGCGGCTCCACCGACACCGACGCGACGCCCATCACGTCCTACTCGTTCGACTTCGGCGACGGCAGCGCGGCGACCGCCGAGTCGTCGAGCGCCACTGCGCCGCACACCTACACCACTCCCGGCACCTACACCGCCAAGGTGACGGTCAAGGACGGTGCCAACCTCAGCTCGACGGCCACCGCGACGGTCACCGTCGCCGACGGCCCGCCCGCGGTCGCCATGACGGTGACGCCCACCACCGGTGAGGGCTCCGTCGCTGCGCCGCTCGTGGTGAACGTCGACGCGACCGGCTCGACCGACGCCGACGGCACGCCGATCGCCACCTACCTGTTCGACTTCGGGGACGGCTCCGCCGTGATCGGGCCGCAGGCGCAGGGCACGATGTCGCACCAGTACGCGACGCCGGGGAGCCACACCCTGAGGGTCACCGTGACCGACACGGCGAACCTGTCCAGCACCAAGACGCAGGAGATCGTGGTGCTGGCGCCCAACGCCGCGCCGGTCGCGGGGCTCGCGGCGACGCCCGCCTCGGGCACCGCGCCGCTCCTGGTCACGCTCGACGCCGGCAGCTCGACCGACACCGACCACAAGCCGGTCAAGGAGTACCGCTTCGCCTTCGGGGACGGCACACCGGTCACGGCCGCGCAGCCCGGTGCGACCACCACGCACACCTACGCCAGGGCCGGCTCGTACACCGCCGAGGTCACCGTGACCGACACCGGTGGCCTGAGCTCGACGGCTTCGGTCCGCATCGAGGTCGCGGCGCCGAACTCGCCGCCCACGGCGACGCTCGTCCTCACCAGCGGGGCGGGCAGCAGCATCACCGCGGACGCGTCCGGCTCCACGGACGCCGACGCCAGCCCGATCGGGTCCTACGACTTCGCCTTCGGCGACGGTGCCTCGACGGGGACGCAGCCGGGAGCGACCGCGAACCACACCTACACCGCCACCGGCACGTACACCGTGACGGTGACCGTGACGGACACGGCCGGGCTGAGCTCGACCGCGACCGCGACCATCTCGGTCAGCACTGACGACGAGGCCCCGGACGCGGTCCTCGCCGTCACCCTCGCGCCGCCGCGGACGGTGACCGCCGACGCCAGCGGCTCCACCGACGGCGACGCCACGCCGATCAAGTCCTACGGGTTCAACTTCGGGGACGGGTTCACCGCGGTGCAGGGGGAGCCGACACTCACCCACACCTACGCAGCGGCAGGCACCTACACGATCACCCTGACGGTGACCGACACTGCCGGCCTGCTCTCCGAGGCCACCTCGACCGTGACCGTCGGCGCGGGGGACCTGCCGCCCATCGCCACGCTGGCGCTCACGCCGACCTCCGGGACCGCACCACTCACGGTGACGGCGGACGCGAGCGGGTCCAGTGACCCCGACGGCGGCCCCATCGCGGACTACTCCATCAACTTCGGCGACGGCGGCGTCCCGAGCACGGGGCCCACCACCTCCCACACGTACACGACGCCCGGGACCTACACCGTCACCTTGACGGTGTCGGACGCCGGGGGAGCGACCTCCGAGGCGACGGGCACGGTGGTCGTCCACCCGGACGCGCCGCCGGCCGCCGTGCTGGCGGTGTCGCCCAGCTCGGGCGAGGCGCCGCTCGTGGTGACCGCTGACGGCAGCGGTTCGAGCGACACGGACGGTACGCCGATCGCCAGCTACGCGTTCGACTTCGGCGACGGCACGACCATCCCCGCCCAGGCGAACCCGACCGTGAGCCACACCTACACCGCGGCCGGCAACCGCACCGTGACGATGACCGTGACCGACACGGCCGGGCTTCGCTCGACCGCCACCTCCACGGTGGTGGTGAAGGCCAACACC
>JAOPVD010000003.1 GCA_025966295.1 Frankiales bacterium
GACTGCCCGCCGTCACTCGGACTGCTCACCGTCAACGCGATGGTCGCGACCTCCGAGGTGCTCATCCCGATCCAGTGCGAGTACTACGCGCTCGAGGGGCTGGGTCAGCTGCTCAAGACCATCGACATGGTCAAGGCGCACCTCAACCCGCGGCTCGCCGTCTCCACCATCTTGTTGACCATGCACGACGCCCGGACCCGGCTGGCCGACCAGGTCGCCGACGAGGTCCGCGGTCACTTCGGCGATGTCGTGCTCAGCACCACCATCCCGCGCTCGGTGCGGGTCTCGGAGGCGCCGGGCTACGGCCAGTCGGTCGTCACCTACGACCCGGGCTCGCGCGGCGCGATGGCCTACGTCGACGCCGCCCGCGAGGTCGCCCGCCGTGGCGCGGCGCCCGAGGAAGGGACCCTCCCGTGACCCAGCCCAAGCGCGGTGGCCTGGGCCGCGGCCTCGGCGCGCTCATCCCGCAGGGGCCGACCGACGACGGCGACGTACCCGCCTTCGAGCTGGCCTCGGTGGACGGCGCCCGCTTCGCCGAGCTGCCCCTCGACGCGATCGTGCCGAACGCGGTGCAGCCGCGGCAGGTCTTCGACGAGGAGGCACTGGCCGAGCTGGTGCACTCCATCCGCGAGGTCGGCCTGCTCCAGCCGATCGTGGTGCGTCCGCAGGGCGAGGGCCGCTACGAGCTGATCATGGGTGAGCGCCGCTGGCGCGCGTCGCAGCGCGCCGGGCTCACGACCATCCCGGCGATCGTGCGGCACACCCAGGACGACGCCATGCTCCGGGACGCGCTCCTGGAGAACCTGCACCGCAGCCAGCTCAACCCGCTCGAGGAGGCGGCTGCCTACCAGCAGCTGCTCGCCGACTTCGGCACCACGCACGAGGAGCTGGCGCAGCGGATCGGCCGGTCCCGGCCGCAGATCTCCAACACCATCCGGCTGCTGAACCTGCCCGCGACCGTGCAGTCCAAGGTCGCGGCCGGCGTGCTGTCGGCCGGCCACGCCCGGGCGATCCTGGGCCTGCCGACCGCCGCGGCGATGGACGCGATGGCGCACCGCGTGATCGCCGAGGGGATGTCGGTCCGGTCCACCGAGGAGGCGGTCGCGCTGGCCGTCTCCGATGCCCCGGCGCCGCGCCGCGGTGCGGCCCAGAAGCGCCTGGTGCCGGAGGCGGCCCGCGAGGTCGCGGACCGGCTGTCGGACCGGCTCGAGACGCGCGTCAAGGTTGACGTCGGCCGGTCCAAGGGCAAGATCACGATCGAGTTCGCGACGCTGGAGGACCTCCAGCGCATCGCCGACATCGTGCAGGGCCCGCAGGCCGACTAGGCCAGGTCGGGGCTGGGCGTCACGGCGCCGGTCGAGCGCGCGGCCAGGGTGGGACCGAAGGTGGCCAGCAGCTCCAGCTCGGCCTCGACCACGCCGGCGAGGCGGCGTACCCCCTCGCGGATCCGCTCGGGCTCGGGGAAGCAGTAGGACAACCGCAGCTCACGCTGCCCCTGGCCGTCGGAGTAGAAGCCGATGCCCGGCACGTAGGCGACCCGGGCCGTGATGGCGCGCGGCTGCATCACCTTTGCGTCGAGGCCCGCCGGCAGCGTGGTCCAGACATAGAAGCCGCCGGTCGGGCGGGTCCAACTGGTGCCGGCCGGCATGAGGGTCGCGAGCGCGTCGAGCATCGCGTCGCGGCGCTCCTGGTAGAGCCCCTTGAAGACCTCGACCTGGCCCTGCCAGTCCTGGGTGGTGAGGTACTCGGTGACGAGCATCTGGTTGATCGCCGGCGGGCACAGCACCGACGCCTCGGAGGCGAGGACGAGCTTCTCGCGCACCGCATGCGGGGCCAGCACCCAGCCGACCCGCGGGCCCGGCGCGAAGGTCTTGCTGAACGACCCGAGGTAGATCACGTGCTGCTCGTCGCCGCGCGCCCGGATCGCCGGTGTGGGCGGCCCGTCGAAGCCCAGCAGGCCGTACGGGTTGTCCTCCAGCACCAGCAGCCCGGCCTGCTTGCAGATCTCGAGGACCTCGTCGCGGCGCGGGTCGGACAGCGAGGTGCCGGCCGGGTTGTGGAAGTTGGGGATCGTGTACAGGAACTTGGCGCGCTTGCCCTGCCGGTGCACCGCGGCGATGGCCTCGCGCAGCGCCTCCGGCACCAGGCCCTGGTCGTCCATCGGGACGTGCACCACCTCGGCCTGGTAGGCCGCGAAGGTGCCGAGCGCCCCGACGTAGGACGGCGCCTCGGCGAGGATCACATCGCCCGGGTCGCAGAAGATCCGCGTCACCAGGTCCAGCGCCTGCTGCGACCCGACGGTGACGACGACGTCGTCGGGGGAGCCGACCACGCCCTCGAGGGCCATGACCTCGCAGATGTGCTCGCGCAGCACCGGGTCGCCCTGCCCGGAGCCGTACTGGAGGGCGGCTGCGCCCTTGGTCGCGAGCAGGTCGGACAGCAGCTTGCCGACGGCGTCGAGCGGCAGCGCGGTGGTGTACGGCATGCCGCCCGCCAGGCTGACGACCTCGGGGCGGCTCGCCACCGCGAACAGAGCTCGGATCTCCGACGCCGTCATCCCCGCTGTGCGTTGCGCATAGCGACCGGTGAACGCGTCGAGCGTGATGCCCGACGCCTGCTCCCTGGGGACCCCTGCCATGCCTCCAAGGTACCGGGGCGCTCCGGGGCGACGCCTTCACGTTTCGCCGCGTCGCAACTACCCTCTCTCTCGTGGTGACTTCCCCCCGCCGCTCGTCGCTCGGGCTGGCCGGTCTCGGGCTGCTGGTCGGCGCCGTCGGCGGCTGGCTCGCCGGGCTGCTGAAAGCGCCCAAGCGCCCATGAGCCGCCGGGCCGTGAACATCACGCTGGACAACCTCGACGACCTGCCGAGCCGGTGCCGCAAGTGCGTGTTCTGGGAGCTCGACCCGGTCAGCCACGACCGCGCCGTCGAAGCCGGGGACACCGCGTTCGAGAAGGAGTCGTGGGTGTCCGCGACGCTGCTCGAGTGGGGCTCGTGCGGCAAGGTCGTGTACGTCGACTCCGTCCCGGCCGGCTACGTGATGTACGCGCCGCCGGCGTACGTGCCGCGCGCGGTCGCCTTCCCCACCTCGCCGGTGAGCGCAGACGCGGTGCTGCTCATGACGGGGCACGTGCTGCCCGAGTTCGCCGGCGGCGGGCTCGGCCGGATGCTGCTCCAGTCGGTGGCCAAGGACCTCACCCGGCGGGGTGTGAAGGCGATCGAGGCGTTCGGCGACCTCAACCACAACCCGGACGCGCCGGCCTGCGTGCTGCCCGCCGACCACCTGAAGGCGGTCGGCTTCAAGACCGTCCGGCCGCACCACCGCTTCCCGCGGCTGCGGCTGGAGCTCAAGAGCGCCGTGTCGTGGCGCGAGGACGTGGAGGTCGCGCTCGAGCGGCTGCTCGGCTCGATGTCCCCCGACCCCCTGCTCCGCCCCGTCTGACGGCTCGCCTCGTCAGAGGTGGGCGAGGTCGGGCAGGCGGAGGACCCCGGTCGGGGGGTCGAGGTCGGCCGGCAGGTACAGCCGCTGGATGGCCACGAGCAGCGCCTCCGCGACGGTGTCGCGGAACGCCGGGCCGGCCAGCCGGGCGGCGTCGCCGGCGTGGCTGACATGCCCGAGCTCCAGCCGTACCGCGGGCATCTGGGTGAGGCGCAGCAGCTGCCAGGTCTTGGCGTGCACCCGGCAGTCGAGCAGGTCGGTGCGGGCCACCACCTCCCGCTGGACCAGCGAGGCGAAGTGCTCGCCCACGGTCGAGGTGGTGCCGGTACCGGTGCCGAAGTGGTAGGTCGCGACGCCGTGGCACTGCGGTGAGTCACTGCGGTCGACGTGCAGGGACACGAGCAGGTCGGCGCGCGCCTCGTTCGCCAGCCCGGCCCGCTCGCCGTCGGTGGGGCAGCTGTCCGCGCCGCGGGTCACCACCGTGCGCACCCCGACGGCGGTGAGCCGGCCCTCCAGCCGGGCGGCCAGGTCCTCGGCGATGGCGGCCTCCTCCAGGCCGTGCGCCGTCGCGCCGCGGTCCGGGCCGCCGTGCCCCGGATCGATCACCACCACCTTGCCGGCCAGGGCCACACCCGAGCGGTGCAGCGCCTCGCTCTCGCGCAGCGCCTGCGGTCGGCCCCCGACCACGAGCCGCCCGAGCTGCTTGAGGGCCCGCAGCGTCGACGGCCCGCAGACCCCGTCGCTCACCAGGCCGTACTCCCGCTGCAAGCCCTTGAGGGCGGCCTCGGTGCGGACCCCGAACACCCCGTCCACCCGGCCGGTGTCGAAGCCGAGCTCGGCCAGCCGCTCCTGGAGGGCGGCGACGTCGTCCCCGACATACATCTTGCCGGCGAGCGAGAGCAGGCGGTCCCCGAGCGAGAGCCGGGCGGCCTGCAGGGCGGCGTAGGTCTCCGGGCCGACGATGCCGTCGGCGACCAGCCCGCGGTTCTGCTGGAACTCGCGGACCGCCGAGTCGGTCTGCTCGTCGAACAGCGCTGGCTCGGGGGCGGCAGGCAGCAGTCCGAGGTGGACGAGCGCGACCTGCACCTCCGCCACCGCGGGGCCCGAGTCACCGCGGCGGAACAGCAGCACGGAAGAGCCTCCAGGGGTCGAGCGGTCAGGGTAACCGGGCCGGGACGGTCCTTCCCGCTGCGCGGCCCTCCACGCCCGGGACAGCACAAAGGCCGGGCCCCGGTGGGCCCGGCCTTCGCGGGTGGACCTACAGGTAGCCCTCGAGGTCCTTGAGGATCGCGGCCTTCGGCTTGGCCCCGACGATCGACTTCACGATCTTGCCGCCCTGGAAGACGGCCATCGTCGGGATGGACATGATCTGGTAGTCGCGCGCCGCGCCGGGGTTCTCGTCGATGTTGAGCTTGACGACGGTGATCTTCTCGACGTGCTCGCCGGCGATCTCCTCGAGCACCGGGGCGACCATCTTGCACGGTCCGCACCACTCGGCCCAGAAGTCCACGAGCACGGGCTTGTCGCTCTGCAGGACGTCAGCGGTGAAGGTGGCGTCGGTCACGATCTTGGTGTTCGCACCCATCGGGTCAAGCTCCTCGCGTCTCGGTGACAGTCAGAACGTCGCGCTCGCAGGGGTCATTCCCCGCGGGCCGCAAGCCAGCGCTCGGCGTCGAGCGCGGCCGCGCAGCCGCTGCCGGCAGCGGTGATCGCCTGCCGGTAGGTGTGGTCGACCAGGTCCCCGGCCGCGAAGACGCCGTCCAGGTTGGTGCGGGTGCTCCGGCCGGCGACCACGACGTACCCCTCGTCGTCGAGCTCGACCTGGCCCTTGACGAGCTCGGAGCGCGGGTCGTGCCCGATCGCGATGAACAGGCCGGTCGCCGGCAGATCCGAACTCTAGCCGGTCTTGAGGTTGCGCAGGCTCACAGACGCGAGCTTGACGTCGCCGTTGGCGGACAGGACCTCGGTGTCCCAGATGAAGCGGATCTTCTCGTTGGCGAAGGCCCGCTCCTGCATGATCTTGCTGGCCCGCAGGCTGTCGCGGCGGTGCACGAGGGTGACGGTGCGGGCGAAGCGGGTCAGGAAGGTGGCCTCCTCGAGCGCGCTGTCGCCGCCACCGACGACCACGATGTCCTGCTCGCGGAAGAAGAAGCCGTCGCAGGTGGCGCACCAGCTGACGCCGTGGCCGGCCAGCTCCTTCTCGCCGGGGATGCCGAGCTCGCGGTAGCCCGAGCCCATCGCCAGCACGACCGTCTCGGCGAGGAAGGTGTCGGCGCCGACCTTGACGACCTTGGGCGAGACCGTGAGGTCCACGCTGGTGACGTCGTCGGTGACGAACGTGGTGCCGAACCGCTCGGCCTGGCTGCGGAGCTTGTCCATGAGGTCGGGCCCCATGACGCCCTCGGGGAAGCCGGGGAAGTTCTCGACGTCCGTGGTGTTCATCAGCGCGCCACCGGCAGTGACCGCGCCCTCGAAGGCGAGTGGCTGCAGCCCGGCACGGGCCAGGTAGATCGCGGCCGTGTATCCGGACGGCCCGGAGCCGATGACGATGGACTGGTGTACCTCGGTGCTCACTGCCGGCCTCTCGTAGTGCGGACACCCCGCTCAACGTCATCGTAGGGAGAGTCCTTCCTCCCGCGCGGGATGACAGGATCATGACCATGTCTCCGGTTCGTTGCGCCGCGCATCCAGCCCGCCCGGCGGTGGACCGCTGCCCCGTCTGCGAGCGCCCGCGCTGCGGCGCCGACCAGGCCGCCGCGCCCGGTGGTGGCTGCA
>JAOPVD010000081.1 GCA_025966295.1 Frankiales bacterium
AGCAGCAGGTGGGACGCCGGCTCGCGGGGGGCGCTCACCGTGCCGCCGCGACGGTGGCCAGGCCCTCGGCCAGCGGACGCCAGGACCAGCCGAGCTCGGCCTGCACCTTGTCGCTGCGGGCCCAGAACGTCACGCCGTCGGACGACGCGATGAGCTCGCGCAGGTTGGGCGGGAAGCCCAGCAGCGGTCCGACCACCCGGCCGAACGGGGCCATCGTCTTCACCAGGCGGGTCGGCAGCGCGCCGCGGGGCGGCGTGCGGCCGGCGACCCGGGCGAGCTCGGCCACGAGCTCACGCATCCGGGTGGGCTCGCCGCCCAGCACGTAGGACGCGCCGGTCTCGCCCTCGTCGAGGGCCAGCACGATGCCGGCGGCCACGTCGTCGCGGTGCACCGGCGTGATGCCCAGGTCGGGGAACGGCAGCAGCGGCAGCCGGCCCTTGAGCAGCCGGTTGAACAGGCCGCCGACCTCACTGGTGTCGCCCGGGCCGTAGACCACGCCCGGCTGCACGGTGACGAGCGGCAGCCCGCGGCCGCAGATCTCCTGCGCGCGACTGTGCGCCGCCACCTTGGTCTGCTCGTAGACCGACGTGTAGCCGAGGTCGGCCGGCCGGACCCAGGTCTCGTCCGCCACCTGGCCGCGGGTGTTGCCGAAGACCGCGACCGTGCTGACGTAGACGGCGCGGCCCACGCCTGCCGCCAGCGCGGCGCCGAGGACGTGCTCGGTGCCCCGGACGTTGGCCTCCACGAGGTCCCGCGCGCGCGCGGGCGTGACGCCGATCTCGTAGACCGCGGCGCCGTGCACGAGCGCGTCGCAGCCGGTGAGGGCGGTGCGCAGCGCGTCCTCGTCGGACAGGTCACCCTCGACGAGCACGCAGCCGAGGGCGGCCAGCGCGCCGGCCTTGGCCGGCGTCCGCACCAGGGCGTGCACCTCGTCGCCCCGGGCCCGCAGCAGGCGCGCGACCTCGCCACCGATGAAACCGGTGCCGCCAGTCAGGAACACACGCACGCCGGGAGCGTAGAGGTCCCCCGCCGCTTTGTCGTGAGGCGCGCGTGAGCACCGGGACGGATCAGGCCGCCGGCCGGGCCCGCTCTCCGGTGAGCTCCAGGTGCAGCGACGCGAAGAAGCCCAGGTTCACCGAGGACCGCCACCAGGCGCCCTTGACGATCCGCGGCCCCCACTCCGGCCGCTCGGCGACCGTCGGGACGATGGCCTTCTCGACCCAGTCCTTGCCGTGCCGCGGGTCGACCTCGGCGTGCTCCACGTAGAACGGGTAGGCCGCCGCCGGCGCCCCGAGGCGGTCGAACGCCTTCAGCACCAGCCGGCAGCGCGGGCCGGCCTGCAGCTCGAGCAGCCCCAACGCGCCCAGCATCTCCGGCTGCAGCCAGCGGTTGGTGGCCAGCAGGCCGCCGAGGGCTGCGCGCTCGAGCGCCTCGACCGGCAGCTCCCCCCGTGGGATGCGGGGCATGGCGACGGCCTCGACGAGGCGCTCATGCAGCACCGTGTGCACGGCATCCGGGTCGCCGTTGCCCATCTCGTCCCAGTAGTTCTGCGCCAGCTCGAGCTTGGCGCTGCCCGACAACCCGACCTGGCAGGCGCTGACGAGGTCGTCGAAGCCGCCGTCGGGACCGCCCTCGAGGGCGAGGAAGTCCACGAGCTGCTCCCAGTCGGCGGTGTCGGCCAACCACTTGTAGGCGGCCGGCAGCCGGTCGCGGGCGGCCACCGCCCGCATCGCCGTGACGGCCCGCTCGGGGGTGGTGGCCTCCTCCAACCGGCCGGCCTCCGACCAGGCCAGCTCGAGCTCGGCCAGCCAGGCCGCCTCGAGTCGGGTCTTCACGTCGGCCACGGCCGGGTGGCCCTGGTGGCGCGCCGCGTCGCCGACCTGCTCGAGCGGGGCGGTGTGCAGGTCGTACACGGTGAGCAGGGTCAGGAAGCGGTCCCGACGGTCGACCGGCTGACGGCCGACGAGCGGGTCCAGCTCACCGGTGCGCAGCGCCTGCGCGACATCGGGGGCCAGCGTGCGGTTGGTGCTGAGGGCAGGCGGGGTCATCGGCAGGTGCTCCGTGCGACGGCGGACGGGATTGGTGGATCGATGCCCACGAAAACCACCCGTTACACAGCGGCCGACGGCGCCCGACCCGCGCATAGGCTCCCGGCATGAGCGGCGGCACGGTGACGAGCGAGGTGGGGCGGCTGCGGACGGTGCTGCTGCACCGCCCCGGTCCGGAGCTGCAGCGGCTCACCCCCCGCAACAACGCCGACCTGCTGTTCGACGGCGTTCCGTGGGTCGGCCGGGCCCAGGAGGAGCACGACGCCTTCGCGCAGGCGCTGCGCGACCGCGGCGTCGAGGTGCTGCACCTGCAGCCGCTGCTCGTCCAGACGCTGGAGCTGCCGGCGAGCCGGTCGGAGGTGGTGCACACGGCCATCAACGCCACCGTCGTCGGGCCGACCCTGGCCGCGACCCTGACCAGTTGGTTGCTGGAGCTGTCGAGCGAGGAGCTCGCCGCCCACCTGGTCGCCGGCCTGACGCACGACGAGCTGCCGCGGACCGGTCCCGAGGGCGTGGTGGCCCGGCTCGCCGGCCCGTCCGAGTTCGTGGTCCCGCCGCTGCCCAACCTGCTGTTCACCCGCGACTCCAGCGTCTGGGTGGACGACCACGTCGCCATCGCCAGCCCGAGCATGCGGGCCCGCCAGCGCGAGGCGTCCCTGACCCGCGCCGTCTACAGCCACCACCCCCGCTTCGCCGGCACCCCGCTGCTGTACGGCGGCAGCCGGGAGGAGGCGTGGTTCGAGGGCGGTGACGTGCTGCTGCTGGCGCCCGGAGTGGTCGCGGTCGGTGTCGGCCAGCGCACCACACCGGCGGGGGTCGAGGCCTTCGCGTTGCGGGCGTTCGCGAGCGGCGTGGCGCAGACCGTGCTGGCCGTGCCGATCGCGCAGGAGCGGGCGACCATGCACCTCGACACGATCTGCACGATGGTCGACACCGACGCCGTCGTGATGTTCCCGGCGGTGGCCGACACCCTGCAGGCCTGGACCGTCACGCCGCGCGAGGACAGCGTCGACATCAGCGGTCCGGAGCCGTTCCTGGTGGCCGCCGCCAAGGCCATGGAGCTCGACGAGCTGCGGGTCGTGGACACCGGCCTCGACCCGGTGACCGCCGAGCGCGAGCAGTGGGACGACGGCAACAACACCCTCGCGCTGGCGCCCGGCCTGGTGGTGGCCTACGAGCGCAACGTCGTCACCAACCAGGCGTTGGAGCAGGCCGGCATCGAGGTGGTCCGCATCGCCGGCAGCGAGCTGGGCAGCGGCCGCGGCGGGCCACGCTGCATGTCCTGCCCGGTGGTGCGCGACCCCGTGAGCCTCTCAGCATCGCTTGACCGGCGGCCGCCCCGCGCGATGCTGTGAACCGGACGAGCGCGGGGGGCGAACACCAGACATGGCGCAGCGCGTGCTCCTCCCGTCCCTGGCCCTGCGGGTCCTCACCGCCGTGGCCCTGCTCGGGGTGGCCGCGGTGCACCTGCGGATCGCCGGCAACTACTCCGGGCTGGGCCGGCACCCGCTGGCGCTGAGCGACCAGTTCTACGCCCAGGCCGGGCTGGCCTTCCTGCTCGCCGCCGCGCTGCTGGTGCGCCCGCACCTGCTGGTGTGGCTCGCCACCGCCGCGTTCGCGGCCGGATCGTTGGCCGTCCTGGTCTACAGCCGGTACCGGGCGCTGCCGGTCTACGGGTTCGACGGCCACTTCCAGGAGAGCTGGGCGGTCGAGGGCGCCAAGGCGGC
>JAOPVD010000113.1 GCA_025966295.1 Frankiales bacterium
GGGGGGATCGACAAGCTCCGCGCCAACCTGGAGCGCGTCGCGCCGGGGGAGGACCTGCTGCGTCCCGCCGTGCGCTCGTACGCCCGCTACTGGTGCGAGGCGTTCCGGCTGCCGGCGATGAAGCCCGAGCACATCGTGGCCCGCACCGTGACGGTGCGCGAGGACCTGTTCCGCGACGCCGTCGCGGCCCCGACCGGCACCCTGATGGTGCTGCCGCACAGCGGCAACTGGGACGCCGCCGGGGCCTGGTGCGGCCTGACCGGGGTGCCGTTCACGACGGTGGCGGAGCGGCTCAAGCCCGAGTCGCTGTTCGAGCGGTTCGTGGCCTTCCGGGAGTCGCTCGGCATGGAGGTGGTGCCGCTCACCGGCGGGGTCCGGCCGCCGTTCGAGGTGCTCGAGGAACGGCTGGCCGCCGGCGGCTCGGTCTGCCTGCTCGCCGACCGCGACCTCACCCCGCGCGGCATCGACGTCGAGTTCTTCGGCGCGACCGCCCGGATGCCGGCCGGCCCGGCCAAGCTGGCGCTCGACACCGGGGCCCGGCTGCTGCCGAGCACGCTGTCGTTCACCGCCGACGGCTGGCAGATCGCCTTCCACGACTACGTGCCGCACACCGACCTGGCGACCATGACCCAGGCGGTCGCCCGGGTCTTCGAGGCCGGGATCGGCGAGCACCCGGCGGACTGGCACATGCTGCAGCGGCTCTGGCTCGACGACCTCGCCGCCGACGACCCCCGCAGGGTCCGGGCGTCGTGAGGATCGGGATCGTCTGCCCCTACACCTGGGACGTCCCTGGCGGCGTGCAGGCGCACGTCCGCGACCTGGCGGAGAGCCTGATCGGGCTCGGCCACGAGGTGTCGGTCCTGACGCCCGTCGACGACGCGGACGGCGCCGACCTCCCGTCGTACGTCGTCGCGGCCGGCCGGGCGGTGCCGGTGCCCTACAACGGCTCGGTGGCGCGGCTGGCGTTCGGGCCGCTGTCGCTGACCCGCACCCGGCGCTGGCTGCGTCGCGGCCGGTTCGACGTGCTGCACCTGCACGAGCCGACGGTGCCGTCGCTGTCGATGCTGGCCTGCTTCGCGGCCCGCGGGCCGATGGTGGCGACGTTCCACACGGCCACCGCCCGCAGCCGCGCGCTGCAGGTCTTCGGCACCACGCTGCAGCCCGGCCTGGAGAAGATCACCGGCCGGATCGCGGTGTCGCCGGCTGCCCGCCGGGTGGTGGTGGAGCACCTGGGCCACGACGCCGTGCTGGTGCCCAACGGGGTCTCGGTGCGCCAGTTCGCCGGCGCCGAGCCGCTGCCGGACGCGCCGCCGGGGCCGACGGTGGTCTTCCTCGGCCGCATCGACGAGCCGCGCAAGGGCCTCGACGTGCTGCTCGGCGCGCTGCCGGCGCTCACCAAGCAGGTGCCGGACGTGCAAATCCTGGTCGCCGGGCCGGGCGAGCTGGACGAGCCGCTGCCCGACAACGTCCGGCTGCTCGGGCTGGTCAGCGAGGCCGACAAGCCGCGGGTCTACGCCAGCGGCGACGTCTACTGCGCCCCCAACACGCACGGCGAGAGCTTCGGGATCGTTCTCATCGAGGCGCTGGCGGCCGGGACCCCGGTCGTGGCGAGCGACCTCGAGGCCTTCCGCCGGGTACTCGACGACGGCGAGGCGGGGGTGCTGGTGCCGGTGGGGGACAGCGCCGCCCTCGCCGATGCCCTGGCCGACCTGCTGCACGACCCGGAGCGCCGCCGGCACCTGCGCGCCGCCGGCTCCCGGGTGGTGCAGGCCTACGACTGGGCGCACGTGACCCGGCAGATCGTCGAGGTCTACGAGACCGTCGCGGCCGCCGCGCCGGTCGAGCTCGACGAGGACGCCGACGAGCCGGACGTCGAGGACTTCGGCCAGGAGGACGACCCCGGCCGGGTGTCGGAGACGCTCCGGCGCTGGCTGGCCGTCGTCCGTGACCGGGTCGCTCCGTGAGCTCGGTCTTCTGGTCGGTCGTGGTCGTGGTGCTCCTGGCCTCCTACATCACCTGGACCGCCGGTCGCCTGGACCGGATGCACGCCCGCGTCGACGCGGCCTGGGCCGCCCTCGACGCCCAGCTGGTACGCCGGGCCGCAGCCGCGCGGGCGCTCCTGCCGCTGCTGCCGACCGGTCCGGAGGCGCGCGCGCTGGAGGCGGCGACGTCCGCGGCGCTCAAGGCCGGCGAGGCCGGCCGGGAGGTGGTCGAGAACGACCTGTCCCGGGCGCTGCGGGCGGCGATGCCGCTGCTCCAGAGCGCGCCCGGCAGCGCCCAGGCCCGCGCCGAGCTGGAGACCGCGGCCACCCGGGTCGGGCTGGCGCGGTCGTTCCACAACAGCGCCGTGCACGACACCCGTGGCCTGCGCGGCCGCCGGCTCCCGCGGGCGCTGCGGCTCGCCGGCCACCGGAGCCTGCCGGCCTACTTCGACGTGGACGACACGGCGCTCTCTTCCCCAACCTGACCAAAACGATCTCCCTACCCGCCTACCCTCCAGCCATGCGTTCGAAGGCCCCCGTCGCTCTGCTGTCCCTCGCCTGCCTGCTCGCCGCCTGCTCCGGTGGCAAGGGCACGGCGGCCCCCGGCCCGACGCCGTCCCCGACCGCGTCGCCCACGCCCTCGGCCACCCGGCCGCCGGCACCCGTGCTGGACCCGCTGACCGGGACCGCGCCCCGCTCGACCGGCAAGCTGGTCGGCATCAAGGTCGACAACGCCGCGCTCGCCCGGCCCTACCAGACCGGGCTGGGGCGCGCCGCGATCGTCTACGAGGAGCTGGTCGAGGGCGGCTCCACGCGGCTGCTCGCGGTCTACGAGAGCGACCTGGCCGGCACCGGCGAGGTCGGGCCGATCCGCAGCGTCCGGGAGAGCGACATCGAGCTGGTGCGGTCCTTCGGCACCATGGCGCTCGGGTTCTCCGGCGGCAACACCGGCGTGAAGGCGATCGTGCGCTCCGCGGCCCGGTCGGGCTTCGTCGTCGACGCGTCCTACGACGCGGTCCCGGGCGCCTACCGGCTCGGCGCGCAGCGCCGCGACGCCCGCAACTTCTTCACGGTGCCGGCGACGTTGGCGAAGCTGCGGCCCGGCGGCGGCCCCCGCGACATCGGCTTCCGCTTCGGCCCGGCCGGCGCGTCCGGCGTGGCCACCGCCAGCGCCGTCGCCGCCTTCTCGCCGCAGACCCGGGTGAGCGTGCGCTACAACGCCGGCACCGGGACCTGGTCGGTCGCGCAGAACGGCCGGCTGATGCCGGGGGTCGCCCCGAGCAACATCATCCTGCAGCGGACCGTGGCCCGCGGCAGCCGTTTCGTCGACGTCCACGGGATGGCGACGCCGTACACGGTCACGGTCGGCACCGGCACCGCGGTGGTCCTGCGGGACGGCAAGCGGTTCGCGGCGCGCTGGAGCCGGACCGGCCACGGCGCCACGCACTACCTCAACACCGCCGGCAAGGACGTCCTGCTGCGCCCCGGCAAGACGTGGGTGCTGCTGGTGCCCAACGGCGGTTCGATCACGTACGGCTGAGCCGGGGGCGTCACCTAGACTGGGCCCATGTCTGAGACCGGGACCTCTGTCGTCAAGCGCGGTATGGCCGAGCAGCTCAAGGGCGGCGTCATCATGGACGTCGTCACGCCCTCGCAGGCCCGGATCGCCGAGGACGCCGGGGCGGTCGCGGTGATGGCGCTGGAGCGGGTGCCGGCCGACATCCGGCGCGACGGCGGCGTCTCGCGGATGAGCGACCCGGACATGATCGACAGCATCAAGGCCGAGGTCACGATCCCGGTGATGGCCAAGGCTCGGATCGGGCCCTTCGTCGAGGCCCAGGTGCTGCAGGCGATCGGCGTGGACTACATCGACGAGTCCGAGGTCCTCACCCCGGCCGACTACGCCCACCACATCGACAAGGCGCCCTTCACGGTGCCGTTCGTGTGCGGCGCCACCAACCTGGGGGAGGCGCTCCGCCGGATCTCCGAGGGCGCGGCGATGATCCGCTCCAAGGGCGAGGCCGGCACCGGCGACGTGTCGCAGGCCACCACCCACATCCGCACCATCCTCGGGCAGATCAAGCGCCTCACCACGATGGACAGCAGCGAGCTGTTCGAGGCGGCCAAGGAGATGCGGGCCCCGATCCAGCTGGTCCGCGAGACCGCCGAGCTCGGCCGGCTGCCGGTCGTGCTGTTCACCGCCGGCGGGGTCGCCACCCCGGCCGACGCGGCGATGATGATGCAGCTCGGGGCCGACGGCGTGTTCATCGGCTCCGGCATCTTCAAGAGCGGCGACCCGGCGGCCCGGGCCCGCGCCTGCGTCGAGGCCACCGCGTACTACGAGGACGCCGAGCGGATCGCCAAGGTCAGCCGCGGTCTCGGCGAGGCCATGGTCGGCATCGCGGTCGACTCGCTCGGCGCGGGTGACCTGCTGGCCAACCGCGGTTGGTGACGGTCGGCGTCCTCGCCCTGCAGGGGGACGTCCGCGAGCACGTCCACGCCCTCGAGGCCGTGGGCGCGACCGCCCGGCCGGTGAAGCGGCTGGCCGACCTGTCCGGGCTGGACGGGATCGTCCTGCCCGGCGGTGAGTCCACCACGATGGGCCGGTTGCTCGGCATCTTCGACCTGCTCGACCCGCTGCGCGCCCTGCTGGGCGACGGCCTGCCGGCGTACGGCACCTGCGCCGGGATGATCCTGCTGGCCGCGGAGGTCGTCGACGGCCGCCCCGGCCAGGAGCTGCTCGGCGGGCTCGACATCACGGTGCGGCGCAACGCCTTCGGCTCGCAGGTCGAGTCCTTCGAGAGCGACCTGGACGTCGAGGGCGTCGGGGACGTGCACGGGGTGTTCATCCGGGCGCCGTGGGTGGAGCGCGCCGGGCCTTCCGTGCAGGTGCTGGCCCGGGTCGGGGAGCACCCGGTCGCGGTCCGGCAGGGACACCTCATGGCCACCTCGTTCCACCCCGAGCTCACCGGGGACACCCGGATGCACGAGCTGTTCGTCCGTAGACTTGTGGCAACCGAAGGAGGACGGCCGTGAGCGGGCATTCCAAGTGGGCGACGACCAAGCACAAGAAGGCAGTCGTCGATGCCAAGCGCGGCAAGCTCTTCGCCAAGCTGATCAAAACCATCGAGGTGGCGGCCCGCACCGGCGGCGGTGACCCGTCGGGCAACCCGACGCTGGCCGACGCCATCGCGACGGCCAAGGGCCAGTCGGTCCCCAACGACAACATCGACCGCGCGGTCAAGCGCGGCAGCGGCGAGCTCGGCGAGGCCGCGGCCTACGAGGAGATCGTGTACGAGGCCTACGGGCCCGGCGGCGTCGCGTTCCTCATCGAGTGCCTCACCGACAACCGCAACCGCGCCAACGCCGAGGTCCGCACCGCGATCACCCGCAACGGCGGCAACCCGGCGGACCCGGGCTCGGTGGCCTACCTGT
>JAOPVD010000119.1 GCA_025966295.1 Frankiales bacterium
GAGCACGCAGGCGCAGCAGCCCGTGCAGCCCCCCTCGCCTGCGCCGACGGCGAGCGCCCCGGCTCCGTCGCCGTCCGCACCACTGGCGCCGCTGGCGCCGGGCCCGTCAGCGACGCCGTTCACGGCCCCGCCGGGGACGGTGAACGGCTTCGGCCGACCCTCCCAGCCGGGGCCGCCGCTCAGCACCGACCCACGTGCGACCGGCACGCTCTACGGTCACGTCGTCACCACCGGCGGGGCGCCGGTCCCGGCCGCCACCGTGGAGGTGACCCGCGCGCTCCCGGGCGACACCAGCGAGACGCCGGCCTGCCCGACCCGGGTGACCACCAAGACCGACGCCCAGGGCGTCTACCGGCTGCAGCTGTGCCAGCTCGGCGACCAGCTCGGCTACACCGTCACGATCACCTCCGGTGGTGCCCGGGCGCAGGCCGACGCGTTCATCAACGCCGGCCAGACCACGGTGTACGACGTGATCCTGCCGGTCCGTCGCGCCTAAGGCAGGACCCGGAACCACACCAGGGAGGCAGCCGCCGCGGTGAAGCCAAGCAGCAGCCCCAGCCCGGTGAGGGCGTCGGTCAGCTCCCGGCGCTTGGTCGTGGTCCCGACCTCCTTGCCGATGCTGTCGTAGACCGCCCGCAGCTCGTCGCCGGACAGCGCGCTGTAGCTCTGTCCGCCGGTGGTGCTCGCGAGCGTCGCCAGGGCCACCGCGTCGACGGGCACCGGGATGGTCCGCCCACCGGCGACGACGTACCCGTCAGGGGTGCCGTAGGCGATGGTCGTCACGGGCATGCCGGCGCCGACCGCCTGCTGCGCGCCGGCGTCGACGCTCTGCCCGACGGTGCTCGTGCCGTCGGACAGCAGCACGATGCGCACCGGCGCCTTCGAGCCGTTGTCGCGCAGCAGCTGGGCGGCGTCGACGCTGGCCCCGACGGCATCGCCGATGGCGGTGCCGCCGACCGGCGCCAGGTTGTTGATGGCGGCGACGACCGCGGCGTGGTCCACGGTGGGGGAGACGAGGACGTTCGCCTTGCCGTTGAAGGAGACCAGCCCGACGTCGAACGTGTCGCGCAGGCCCTCGACGAACGCCACCGCCGCCGACTGCGCGGCCGCCAGCCGGGAAGGCTGCACGTCCGTCGCCGCCATCGAGGCGGAGATGTCGAGCGCGACCACGACGGTGGCCTTGTCGCGCGGCACCTTGACGTTGGCGGAGGGCCGGGCGAAGCCGGTCGTGAGAGCCGCCAGGGTGAGGACGAGCAGGGCGGCCGGCAGGTGCCGTCGCCAGCCGGGTCGTGTGGGCATCACCGACGCCAGCAGCTCCACGTCCGAGAAGCGCGTCTCGTACGTCGCCCGCCGGCGCTGGAGCAGCAGGTAGGCGACCGCCAGGGCCGCGACGGCGAGCAGCAGGAGCAGCCGCCCGGGGGAGGCGAAGGTCCAGCCGGTGGGGATCGACGGCATCAGCGGCCTGCCACGCGCCGGGCCGAGCGGACCCGCCGGCGCAGGGTGAGGAACCGGGTCAGGTCCTGCAGCCAGTCGCCGTCCGTGGACAGCGGCAGGTGGGCGGCGCCGGCGGCGCGGACCAGCTCCGCCAGGCCGTCCTGGCGGGCACGGGCGGCCGCGGCGTACCGGGCCCGCAACGCCTTGCTGCCGGTCGGGACGTCCAGGGTGCGGCCGGTCTCCGGGTCGACGACCCGCAGCATCCCGACGTCCGGCAGCGACAGCTCGCGGGGGTCGTGCACCTGGACGACGATGACGTCGTGCCGCTGGGCCAGCACCCGCAACGGCTTGGCCCAGTCGCGGTCGCCGAGCAGGTCCGAGACCACGACGACCAGGCCGCGGCGGGGCACCGGCACGGCGCGCAGCGCGGTCGTCAGCGACGGTGCCGGGCCCTCGCCGATCGCTGTCCGGTCGAGCAGCGAGAGCAGGTGCGGTGCGGCGACGCCGGTGGGGCGGCCGGGGACCCGCCGCACCCCGGCGGTGGTCAGGACCACCGCCCCGATCCGGTCGCCCGGGCCGGAGGCGAGGTGGCTGAAGGCCGCCACCGCGGTCAGCGCCAGGGTCTTCTTGTCCTGCACCCGGGTGCCGAAGGCCATCGACGGCGTGAGGTCCACGACGAACGTCGTCTCCAGCTCGCGCTGCGCCAGCGTGGTGCGGACGTACGGCTCGCCGGTGCGGGCCAGCACCGCCCAGTCGAGGCGTCGCACGTCGTCGCCGGGTTCGTAGAGACGGGCCTCGGCGAGGTCACCGCCGGAGCCGGCCAGCACCCCCAGGTGCTCGCCGTGCAGGCAGCCGTCGACCTTGTGGCTGACCTCGAAGTACAGCCGGCGGGCCCGCGATCCCTTGGCCAGCAGGGTCCCGGCGCTCATGCCGCACCGTCGTGGAACTGGGACGGGGCCACCGTGGGTGCCGTGACCACCTCGAGCACCCGCTGCACGAGACGGCGTACCGGGACCCCGTCCGCGACCGCGTCGTAGGTCATCACCAGCCGGTGCGCGAGCACGTCCTCGGCCACGTCGGCGACGTCGGAGGGCAGCGCGTAGTTGCGGCCGCGCAGCAGCGCGAGCGACCGGGCCGCGGCCAGCAGGCCCAGGCTGCCGCGCGGCGAGGCGCCGTGCACCACGAGCGGCACCAGCTCGGGCAGCTGCCACTCGGCGGGCGCGCGGGTGGCCATGACGAGCCGGACCGCGTACTCCGCGACGGCGTGGTGCACAAAGACGTCGTCGGCCGCCCGCTGCAGCTCGACGAGCTGCTCGAGGGCCAGCACCTGACCGGCGACCGGCGGGTCGACCGACATCCGCCGCACGATCTCGAGCTCCTCCTGCATGGTGGGTGTCGGCACCTCGACCTTGAGCAGGAACCGGTCCATCTGGGCCTCGGGCAGCGGGTAGACGCCCTCGCTCTCGAGCGGGTTCTGGGTGGCCATCACGACGAAGGGCGACGGCAGCGGGTAGGTGTGACCGGCGAGCGAGACCTGCCGCTCGGCCATCACCTCCAGCAGCGCGGACTGCACCTTCGCCGGGGCCCGGTTGATCTCGTCGGCCAGCACCAGGTTGGCGAAGACCGGGCCGAGCTCGACCTCGAAGTCCTCCTTCGAGGGCCGGTAGACCCGGGTCCCGATGATGTCGCTCGGGACCAGGTCGGGGGTGAACTGCAGCCGCACGCTGGTGCCGCCGATCACCCGCGCCAGGGTGTCGACGGCCAGGCTCTTGGCCACGCCTGGCACGCCCTCCAGCAGTCAGTGCCCGCGGGCCAGGAGCGCCACCAGCATCCGCTCCAGCATCTGGTCCTGGCCCACCACCACCCGCTTGACCTCGAACAGGGTCTGCTCGAGCAGGGCCGCAGGGTCCTGGGCCGCTTTCCTGGCTGGGCTCACGCGCATGCTCCGTCCTCGTCGGTTGCCCCCACTCTGCGGCCTGTTCCTGAGAGGTTGCTGGCAGCGCGCCGGGTGTTCGCCACCAGCCCGGCCGGGGTACGGCTCGGGCGTGACGAGCGTTCCGGGCAGACCGCGCCTGGTGCTGCCCGCCGGGGGCACCGCCCAGCCGGGCAGCCTGGCCAGCGTGGGTGCGCAGCGGACGTGGTTCCTCGAGCCCGGCGTGCAGACGCTCGGCGACCCGCCGCGGGTGGAGGTCGAGGTTGGCGCGGACGGCCAGGTGGTGCTGCGGGCGCTGCTCGACCCGGTCCACGTGGACGGCCGGCCGGTGGTGGAGCTGCTGCTCGCCGACGGCAACCGGATCGAGGCGCGCGGCGCCACCATGGTGTTCCTGGCCGACGCGGTGGACGACGACGGCGGCCGCGAGGGCGGCGAGGGCGGCTGAGCCACGCCGCGCTGCGCGCCGACGAGGTACGGCAGCTGCTCGCGGTCAGGCCCGGAGCCGCACCTCCAGCCGGCCCTCCCGCCGGCGTACGTCCAGGGCCGGCTGCGGGTGCACCGACGGGCCGTGCACGACGGCCCCGGTCGACATCCGGAACGTCGAGCCGTGCCACGGGCAGGTCACGCAGCCGTCGTGCAGCGTGCCCTCGTGCAGCGGTCCCGCCTGGTGGGAGCAGCGGTTGGCCAGCGCCTCGATGCTCTCGCCGGTCCGGACCAGCAGCACCGGCGTGCCGGCGGCGTCGCGCAGGACCGGCTTGCCCTCCGGCACGTCGGCGCCGCCGATGTCGGTCCAGTCCGTCGGCCCCGTGTCGGCGATGTCGGCCTCATGGTTGGCGCCCAGGCCGTCGCGGTAGCTCAGGTGCCCGCCGAGGGCGGCGCTGGCTCCGAGCACCGCGGTACCGACCAGCCCCCAGCCGGTGCCGGCACGCCGCCGACCGGCCCGCCGGGCGACCAGCGAACCGGTCCAGAGCGCCAGCCCGGCAGTGTTGAGCAGCGCGTGCACCAGGCCGACCCGCTGGGTGGACGGGTTGGACTTCGACCAGTCGGTGGCGCCGGCCGCGGCGGCCGGGAGCGACGAGGCGAGGCCGATCCCGGCCAGCAGGTCGGCCGACCGCTCGTCGCGGCCGAACAGGTCGAGCAGCGTGGCACTGAGGAAGGAGCCGATCGGCAGCTGCACGAGGGCCGTGTGCAGCGGGTGCCCGAGCCAGGTGCCGTGCAGCGCGTCCTCGACGGCCTGCGGTCGCACCGCGGCGTCGACGGCCCGGGACAGCGGCTGCGCCACCTTGTCGAGAGCGCTGAGGTCCTCGAGCCGGTCCAGCCTGTCGAAGGGGAACATGCCCCCTCCCTTCCCCTCCCTGCTGACGGCCACGCC
>JAOPVD010000135.1 GCA_025966295.1 Frankiales bacterium
GGCCTGCTGGTGCACCTTGTTGGGGAAGTAGTTCTCCAGGGTGCGGCCGTTGAGCTTGTAGTTGCCGGTGCCGGGAACGAGGCGCACGCGGACGATGGCCTCCTTGCGGCGGCCGACGGTCTGGATCAGTTCAGCAGTCATTACTGGGACACCTGGCGAAGCTCGTAGGGAACCGGGCTCTGCGCCTGGTGGGGATGGGACGGACCGGGGTAGACCTTCAGCTTGGAGAGCATCTGACGGCCGAGCGTGTTGTGCGGGAGCATGCCCTTGATGGCCTTCTCGATGATCCGCTCGGGGCGGGTCGCGAGGACGTCGGCGTAGGACGTGCTGGTGAGACCACCCGGGTAGCCGGAGTGGCGGTGCACGCGCGACTGCGCGGCCTTGATGCCGGTCATCGCGACCTTGCCGGCGTTGATGACCACGACGAAGTCGCCGGTGTCGAGGTGCGGCGCGTAGTACGGCTTGTGCTTGCCGCGCAGCAGGATCGCCGCCTGGCTGGCCAGGCGGCCGAGCACGATGTCGCTCGCGTCGATGACGTGCCACTGGCGGGTCACGTCAGACGGCTTGGGCTGGTACGTGCGCACGGGTCTGCTCTTCTCTCGACTACATAGCTGTGGTGTGCTCCGCGCCGGGCACGCGTCAAACAGGCGCGCCGCGCAACAGCGGGCAACGATACCCGAGAGGGCTCCCGACCTGCAAAGCGCCCTCCCGCGGCCGGCCCTCAGCGGGCCCGGACGACCCGGCCCTCGTCCCAGACCGGCTCAGGAGCCTCGTAGACGGTGCCGTCCTGGCCGAAGACGAGGAACCGGTCGAAGCCGCGCGCGAACCAGCGGTCGTGGGTCACGGCCAGCACGGTCCCGTCGAACGCCGCCAGGCCCTCCTCCAGCGCCTCCGCGGAGGCCAGGTCGAGGTTGTCGGTCGGCTCGTCCAGCAGCAGCAGCGTCGCGCCCCCGAGCTCGAGCAGCAGCACCTGGAAGCGCGCCTGCTGGCCGCCGCTGAGCGACTCGAAGCGCTGGTCGGCCTGCTCCTGCAGCTCGTAGCGGCGGAGCGCCCCGATCGCCCCGCCACGCTCCAGACCCCGCCGGTCGCCGTCGCCGCGGTGCAGCACCTCGGTGAGGGTCTTGCCGTGCAGCTCCGGCTGGTCGTGGGTCTGGGCGAACCAGCCGGCCACCACCCGCGCACCAAGGCGGACGGCGCCGGTGTGCGGCACCTCCTGCGCGGCCAGCAGCCGGAGGAAGTGCGACTTGCCGGAGCCGTTGGAGCCGAGCACCGCGACCCGCTCGCCGTATAAGACCTCGAGGTCGAAAGGCTTCATCAGGCCGGTGAGCTCGAGCTGCTCGGCGGTGACGGCCCGCACGCCGGTGCGGCCGCCCCTGAGCTTCATCGTCACCTTCTGGTCCACGACCTGCTCGGGCGGCGGCCCGGCCTCCACGAACTTCTCGAACCGGGTCTGCATGGCCCGGTAGCGGGCCGCCAGGTCCGGGCTGATCTTGGCCTGCTCGCGCATGGTGACGACCAGCTGCTTGAGGCGGGCGTGCTCCTCGTCCCAGCGCTTGTGCAGCTCCGCGAGGCGGGCCCGGCGGGCCTGGCGGGCGTCGGCGTAGGTCGCGAAGCCGCCACCGTGCACCCAGGTGCCGTGCGCCTCCACCGTCACCACCCGGGTGGCGACGTTGTGCAGCAGCTCGCGGTCGTGGCTGACGAACAGCACCGTCTTCGGCGACTCCGCCAGGGCCGCCTCCAGCCAGCGCTTGCCGGGCACGTCCAGGTAGTTGTCCGGCTCGTCGAGCAGCAGCACCTGGTCGGGCCCGCGCAGCAGCGCCTCCAGCGCGAGCCGCTTCTGCTCACCGCCGGACAGCGTGTGCAGCTTGCGGTACTGGCAGCCGTCGTACGGCAGGCCGAGGGCCGCCATGGTGCACACGTCCCACTGCACCTCGGCGTCGTAGCCGTGCGCGTCGCCCCAGTCCGCCAGCGCCTGCGCGTACCGCATCTGGGTCTTCTCGTCGTCCTGCTCCATCATGGCCAGCTCGGCCGCCTCCAGCGCCCGGCCGGCCGCCCGGAGGTCGGGCGTGGACAGGTCCAGCAGCAGGTCCCGGACCTCGGTGTCGTCCCGGATCGAGCCGATGAACTGGCGCATCACGCCGAGCCCGCCGTCGCGCGCCACCGCCCCCTCGCTGGGAGTCAGGTCACCGGCGACGATCCGCAGCAGCGTGGTCTTGCCGGTGCCGTTGGCCCCCACCAGCGCGGTCTTGGTCCCGTCGCCCACCCGGAAGCTGGCCTCGGTGAACAGCGCCCGCCCGTCCGGCAGGACATAGCTCAGCGACTGGCAGTCGACGTAACCCATGGCTCCATCGTCGTGCACCCGGCCGTCGGCGGGCGACCGCCTTCCGGTCGGCGAACCGGTGCGGGCCGTGCACCCGGCGTTCACCTGGCCGGAACCGGCGCTGCCTAGCGTCGGCAGCACCACGCCTTCCCAGGAGGAACCGTGCACAGCTACCTGCGCCACTGCACCCTCGGCTGCCTGGCCGCCGGGCTCGTCGGGCTGGTCGTCGGCTGGACCGCCGGTTAGCGCGCCCGCAGGTTGCGGGTGACCGCCTGCCGGGCCAGCAGCTCGCCGTCCGGCGGGTACTCCACCGCCTCCAGCGTGAGGCCGTGGGCCGGCGCCACCACCACGGCGCTGGCCCGCTCGGCGAGGGTCAGCAGCGCCGCCGGCCAGTCGACCGGGCGGCGGCCCTCGCCGACCGCCAGCAGCGCACCCACCATCGAGCGCACCATCGAGTGGCAGAACGCGTCGGCCTGCACGGTCGCGACGAGCACGCCGTCCGGCAGCCGTTCCCACTCCAGCCGCAGCAGCGTCCGGATCGTGGTGGCGCCCTCCCGGCGCTTGCAGAACGCCGCGAAGTCCTGCAGCCCCACCAGGCCCGCCGAGGCCGCCCGCAGCGCCCCCAGGTCGAGCGGCCGGGGCCAGGTCAGGGTGTCGTGCCGGCGCAGCGGGTCGACCGCCTCCGGGGTGTCGGCGATCCGGTAGCGGTAGGTCCGGCTCACCCCGCAGAAGCGGGCGTCGAAGCCCTCCGGAGCCCGGGACACCCGGTGCACCCGGACGTCCAGCGGCAGCCTGCCGTTGAGGCGGCGCAGCAGCAGCCGGTCGTCGGCGAGCTCCTGCGGCAGGTCGATGTGGGCCACCTGGCCGCGGGCGTGCACCCCGGCGTCGGTGCGGCCGGCGACGGTGACCCGCGGCAGGTCGGTGCGCCGGGTGATCGTCGCGAGCGCCGCTTCCAGCTCGCCCTGCACGGTCCGCTGGTCGTGCTGGAAGGCCCAGCCCGCGAAGCCGGTGCCGTCGTAGGCCAGGTCCAGGCGGACCCGCACCAACGGCGCGAGCCCGCCCTCCCCGGTGGGGAGGACGGGCTCGACGGCGTGGTTCTCGGTTACTTGTCGCCCTCGGCGTCCTTGGCGGGCGCCTCGTCGGCCGGAGCGGCCTCGACCTCGGCGGCCTCAGCCTCGGCGGCCGGGGGCTCCTCGGCGAACAGGTCCTCCTGCACCGGCGCCTCGGCGACCGGGGCCTCCTCGGCGACCGGGGCCTGCTCGGCCGGGGCCTCAGCAGCAGCGGCCTCGGCAGCGACCGCGGCGGCGGTCGGGGACTCGGCCGCCAGCTCCTGCGCGGCCTCGCGGGTGGCACCCGTGGGGGCCTTCTTCGGGGCGCTCTTGGTGCCGCGGGCGCGCTCGGCCTCGCCGACCGCCTGCTGGGCGACGGTGAGGGCCTCGACGAGCTCGATGATCGCCATGGGCGCGTTGTCGCCCTTGCGGGGGCCGAGCTTCACGATCCGGGTGTAGCCACCGGGACGGTTTTCATAGCGCGGGCCGATCTCGTCGAACAGCACGTGCACGACGCTCTTGTCGTTCAGGCGCTTGAGCACCTGCCGGCGGGCGTGCAGGTCGCCCTTCTTGGCGAACGTGATCAGGTGCTCGGCGTACGGGCGGAGCCGCTTGGCCTTCGCCTCGGTGGTGGTGATCCGGCCGTGCTCGAACAGCGCCTGGGCGAGGTTCGCCAGCATGTGCCGCTCGTGGGCCGGGCTGCCACCCATCCGGGGGCCCTTGGTGGGCGTGGGCATTGCGTTCTCCTGTCAGATGCGGGGAGGGCTGGGCTCTCCCGTGGGGGCGGTACCGCGGTCGCGGCGTCCCTGTCTGCTGTGCGGTCGTGCACCGGTACGGCGACCCGGGTGGGTCGCCGTACCGGGTCGGGCTAGAGCTGCTCGGTCTCGGCGAAGCCGCCGTCGTCGTCGGACTCGCCCTCGGCGAACGGGGCGTAGTCGTCGGTGCCGTAGCTGTTGGCCACCTGCGAGGGGTCGAACCCGGGCGGGCTGTCCTTCAGGCCGAGGCCCATCTGGTGCAGCTTGACCTTGACCTCGTCGATCGACTTGCTGCCGAAGTTGCGGATGTCGAGCAGGTCCGCCTCCGACCGCGAGACGAGCTCGCCGACGCTGTGGATGCCCTCGCGCTTGAGGCAGTTGTAGGAGCGGACGGTGAGGTCCATCTCCTCGATCGGGAGCGCCAGGTCGGCGGCCAGGGCGGCGTCCGTCGGGGACGGGCCGATGTCGATCCCCTCGGCCTCCTCGTTGAGCTCCTGCGCGAGGCCGAACAGGCCGACCAGCGTCTTGCCGGCGCTGGCGACCGCGTCCCGCGGGGTCATCGAGTTCTTGGTCTCGACGTCGAGGATCAGCTTGTCGAAGTCGGTGCGCTGCTCGACGCGGGTGGCCTCGACCTTGTAGGTCACCTTGAGGACCGGCGAGTAGATCGAGTCGACCGGGATCCGGCCGATCTCCTGGCCCGCCTGCTTGTTCTGCACGGCCGAGACGTAGCCGCGGCCACGCTCGACGGTCAGCTCGATCTCGAGCCGGCCCTTGCCGTTGAGGGTCGCGATGTGCAGGTCCGGGTTGTGGACCTCGACACCGGCCGGGGGCGCGATGTCGGCGGCGGTGACCGGGCCGGGGCCCTGCTTGCGCAGGTACATGACGACCGGCTCGTCGCTCTCGGAGGAGACGACCAGCTCCTTGAGGTTCAGGATGAGGTCGGTGACGTCCTCCTTCACCCCCGGAACGGTCGTGAACTCGTGGAGGACGCCGTCGATGCGAATCGACGTGACCGCGGCGCCCGGGATGGAGCTGAGCAGGGTGCGGCGGATCGAGTTGCCGAGGGTGTAACCGAAGCCGGGCTCGAGCGGCTCGAGGACGAACCGCGAGCGGCGCTCGTTGACCACCTCTTCGGTGAGGGTGGGGCGCTGTGCGATGAGCACGCTGTGTCCTTCCGGGACGTTCCGCGACGTCCGCCATATGACGTCACGAGGGGTGCACGGGGTGGCGAGGCCCACGCGATGTGGAGTTGTTGTGTGCGGGACATGCTGAGACCGCCGGGGGCCGAAAGCCCCCGGCGGTCCTTCTGCTACTTCGAGTAGAGCTCGACGATGAGCTGCTCCTGCACCGGCGTGTCGATGACCTGCCGGCTGGGGAGGTTGTGCACGAGGACACGCATCTGGGAGGCGATGACCTCCATCCACGGCGGCGTCGGACGGTCGCCGGCGGTCTCACGGGCGATGACGTAGGGCGTCAGCTCGCGGGACTTCGGGCGGACCTCGACGATGTCGTTCGCGGTGACGCGGTACGACGGGATGTCGACCTTCTTGCCGTTCACCAGGACGTGGCCGTGGCGGACGGCCTGGCGGGCGTGGTCGCGGCTGGTGGCAAACCCGGCGCGGTAGACGACGTTGTCGAGCCGGCTCTCGAGGATGACGAGCAGGTTCTCACCGGTCTTGCCGGACTTCTTGTTCGCCTCCTCGTAGTAGCCGCGGAACTGCTTCTCCAGGATGCCGTAGATGCGCGCGCACTTCTGCTTCTCGCGCTTCTGCAGCAGGTACTCGGAGTCCTTGGTGCGACCGCGACCGTGCTCACCCGGGGGGTAGGGACGGATCTCGATCGGGCACTTCGGGGACTCGCACTTGCTGCCCTTGAGGAACAGCTTCATCTTCTCGCGACGGCAACGGCGGCAGTCGGCACCCGTGTAGCGGGCCATATCTCGTTAGCTCCTGGTCT
>JAOPVD010000228.1 GCA_025966295.1 Frankiales bacterium
AGGCCGAGCTCGCCGCTGATGTCGTTGATGCCCACCGCGTGGTAGCCGCGCTGGGAGAAAAGCTGTGCGGCTACCTCGACGAGCTCCCGCTGGCGTGGTGAGCGCCCGTCGCTCGCGGGGAACCCAGCCGGCTTTTTCATCCCCAGGTCCTTCCGTCGCGACGGAGCAGCCGGCGCACACACTACTCGGGGCTAAGGGGGGTTTCAGCCGCTGCGGACCGGCTCCGGCCGGGTCGGCACAGGAGGCACCGGCGCGGCTCGGAGCCAGTCGAGGCGGTCCGCGCTCAGCGAGCAACCGCGCCGCGGCAGGCACGTCAGGCCGTCCCGCCGGCCGCGAGGGGGGTGTCGAGCGGGCCGTCGATCTCGTGGCCCATCCGGTCGCGCTTGGTGCGCAGGTAGCCCACGTTCTGCGGCGTCACCACCGTGCCCAGGGAGACGCGCTCGCGGATGGCGAGGTCGTAGCCCGCGAGGCCGCCGTACTTGGCAGGGTTGTTGGTGATGAGCCGGATGCTCTGTACGCCGAGGTCGGTGAGGATCTGGGCGCCGACGCCGTACTCGCGACTGTCGACCGGCAGGCCCAGACCGAGATTGGCGTCCACCGTGTCCAGCCCCTCGTCCTGCAGCCGGTAGGCCCGCAGCTTGTGGCCCAGGCCAATGCCGCGGCCCTCGTGACCGCGCAGGTAGACCACGACACCGCGTCCTTCCTCCTCGATGGCTGCGAGGGAGCGCTCCAGCTGCGTGCCGCAGTCGCACCGATAGGAACCGATGAGGTCGCCGGTGAGGCACTCGCTGTGGACCCGCACCAGCACCCCGTCCCGGGAGGCCTCCAGTGAGGTCACGTCGCCCTTGACGAGCGCCAGGTGCTCCACGCCGTCGAGCACGGAGGTGTACGCCACCGCGCGGAAGTCCCCGTGCCGCGTGGGGATGTCGGCGGAGCCGGACGCCACCACGAGCCGCTCGGTGGACCGGCGGTAGCGGACCAGGTCCGCGATGGACACCATGACCAGACCGTGCTCGGCCGCGAAGCGCTCGAGGTCGTCCCGGCGTTGCATCGAGCCGTCGTCGCTGACGATCTCGGAGATCACGGCGACGTCGGTCTTGCCGGCGAGCCGGACCAGGTCGAGCGCCGCCTCGGTGTGGCCGGCGCGCTTGAGGACACCGCCGGGGCGGGCGCGCAGCGGGAAGACGTGCCCGGGACGCCTGAACTCGTCCGGGACGGCGTCGTCGTCAGCCAGCGCGGCGATCGTGGACGACCGGTCCCGGGCGGAGACCCCCGTCGTGGTGGACACGTGGTCCACGGACACGGTGAACGCCGTGCTGTGCGCGTCGGTGTTGTCGGCCGTCATGAGCGGGATCTGCAGCGCGTCCAGGCGCTCCCCGGTCATGGGGGCGCAGAGGATCCCCGTCGTGTGCCGCACGATGAAGGCGATGGCCTCGGGCGTGGCGTCCTCGGCGGCGAGGATGAGGTCGCCCTCGTTCTCCCGGTCCTCGTCGTCCGTGACGACGATCATGCGACCCGCGGCCAGGGAGGCGACCGCCCGCTCCACCGCGACCCTCCAGGGCGGGGCGATCCGCTCCACCGACGCACTGCGCAGGTCGGTCGTGGTGCGCGTCATGGTCCGCCTCTCGTGGGGGTGCCGGCCGTCCGGGCCGCCGGTGACCATGGTGTGCGTCACACGGGCGGCCGCCGTCCTCCCCCCGAGGGAACTGACTCCGTCGTCAGGAGGACCTCGGGGGGAGGACGGGGTCAGCCGGCGAGCGCCGCGAGGGAGGCGGGCGGGGTGAAGCGCTCGCCGTAGCGCTCGGCCAGCTGCTGCGCCCGCGCCGCGAAGCCCGCGGGCCCACCGTCGTACTGGTGGACGTACTGCAGCACCCCGCCGGTCCAGCCGGGGAAGCCGATGCCGAGCAGGGAGCCGACGTTGGCGTCGGGCTCGGAGGTGATGACGCCCTCGTCGTACGCGCGGAAGGCCTCCAGCGCCTCCGCGAACAGCAGGCGCTCCTTCAGGTCCTCGAAGGGGACGTCGTCGCGAGGGGGGCCGAACTGCTCGGCGAGGCCTGGCCAGAGGCCGGCGCGCCGACCCGCGTCGTCGTAGTCGTAGAAGCCCTTGCCGCCCGAGCGCCCGGTGCGGCCGTGCTCGTCGATGAGGACGTCGAAGACCTGCTCGGAGCCGTGCGGCGTCCAGTTGCCGCCGGCCGCCTCGACCGCCGCCCTGGCCTCCTGTCGGATCGTGCGGGGCAGGGTGAGGGTCAGCTCGTCGAGCAGCTGCAGCGGGCCGGCCGGGTAGCCAGACTGCAGCGCCGCCTGCTCGATGCTGGACGGGGCGACGCCCTCACCCAAGGCCGAGACGGCCTCGTTCAGACGGGCGATGATGACCCGGCTGGTGAAGAAGCCCCGGCTGTCGTTGACGACGATCGGCGTCTTGCGGAGCTGCTGCACGAAGTCGAACGCCCGGGCGAGCGTCTGGGACGACGTGTCCTCGCCGCGGATGATCTCCACTAACGGCATGCGCTCAGCCGGGGAGAAGAAGTGCAGGCCGACAACCTCCCGGGGGCGCGGGACGCCGGACGCGATCGTGGTGATGGGCAGCGTCGAGGTGTTGGACGCGAGGACGGCGTCCGGCGCCACGACCGCCGCCACCTCGGTGAGCACCCGCTGCTTGAGCTCGACGTTCTCGAACACAGCCTCGACGACCAGGTCGGCTCCCGCGCAGTCGGCGACGTCGGCGGTGGGCAGGATCCGGGCGAGCAGCGCGGCGCTCTTCGCCGCCGTCGTACGTCCGCGCTCGATGGCCTTGGCCTCCTGCTTCTCGACGTAGGCCTTGCCCTTCTGGGCGCCCTCGAGGGTCACGTCCTTCAGCACGACCTCAACGCCGGCCTTCGCGGCGACATAGGCGATGCCGGCACCCATCATTCCCGCACCCAGCACCACCAGCTTGCGGACCGAGGTGACCGGCTCGCCCTCGGGTCGGCTGGCCCCGGACTTGATGCGCTGCACGTCGAAGAAGGTGCTCTGGATGCGGTTCTTCGCGTCCTGACCGATGACCAGCGAGATGAGGTAGCGCGTCTCGATGAGCGAGGCGGTGTCGAGGTCGACCAGGCTGCCCTCGACGGCGGCGGCCACGATCGCGCGTTTCGCCGGCGCGGGCGCGCCTCCGGTGCTCGCGCGCAGTGAGGCCGACAGGAACGGCATCCGCGAGGCGAGCGCTCCGGCGCCCGGTAGGCGGAAGCCCTCCACGTCCCACGGCTGCACCGCCGTCGGCCCGCTGGCGATCCAGGCCTTGGCCCGCGGCAGCAGGTCGGGGAGGCCGTCGACCACCTCGTCGACGAGGCCCAGGGCGAGGGCCGCCGCGGGGTCGAACCGGGCGCCGGAGAGCAGCACCTTCTCCAGGGCGGTCGCGACGCCCAGCATCCGCGTCGTGCGGATGATGCCGCCCGCCCCCGGCAGCAGGCCGAGGCCGACCTCGGGCAGGCCCACCTGGCACCCGGGCACCGCCGCGATCACCCGGTGGTGGCACGCGAGCGCGAGCTCGAGGCCGCCCCCCATGGCCGCGCCGTTGACGGCGGCCACGACGGGGCGACCGAGCCTCTCGAGCCGTCGCAGCGACGCCTTGATGCCGTTGAGGTGCGCGGTGAAACGCGACGCGTCCTGGGCTTGCAGCAGCAGCAGCTCGTTGAGGTCGCCGCCGGCGAAGAAGGTCTTCTTCGCCGACGTGAGGACCACGCCCGTGATGGCGTCGCGCTCACGCTCGAGCCGGTCCACCGTGGCGGCCAGGCTGGCGACGAATGCCTCGCTCAGGGTGTTGGCCGACTGGCCCGGGTCGTCCATGGTGAGGACGACGACGCCGTCAGCGTCGGCCTCCCAGCGGATGCTGTCAGTGCTCGCCATCGGGCGGTCTCGCTCTCTGGTGGTTCGTAGGACTGGGACGGGCGGGGAGGCAGTCAGACGCGCTCGATGACGGTGGCCACGCCCATGCCGCCGCCGACGCACAGCGTGATGAGGGCGCGGTGCGCGTCGCGGCGCTCGAGCTCGTCGACGACCGTGCTGACGAGCATGGCGCCGGTGGCACCGAGCGGGTGGCCCATGGCGATGGCGCCGCCGTTGACATTCACCTTCTCCGCCGGCAGGTGGAGGTCCTTCATGTACTTGAGGACGACGGACGCAAAGGCCTCATTGAGCTCGAACAGGTCGATGTCGTCGACGGTCAGCCCGGCGCTGGCGAGCGCCTTCTGCGTGGCGGGCGTGGGGCCGGTCAGCATGATCGTGGGGTCGGCGCCGGTCGTGGCGGTCGCCACGATGCGTGCTCGTGGCGTGAGCCCCAGGTCCCGACCGGCCTGCTCACTGCCGATCAGCACGAGCGCCGCTCCGTCGACGATGCCGGACGAGTTGGCCCCTGTGTGCACGTGGTTGATGCGCTCGAGGTGGTGGTACTTCTGCAGCGCGACCGCGTCGAAGCCGAGCTGCCGGCCGGGCACCTCGAACGCCGGCTTGACCTCGCCGAGGCTGGCGACGGTCGACCCCGGCCGCCGGTGCTCGTCGTGGTCGAGCACGAGCACGCCGTTCATGTCGACGACCGGGACGACGGACCGCTTGAAGCGGCCCTCCTGCCACGCGCTCTCGGCCCGCTGCTGCGACTGCACGGCGTAGGCGTCGACGTCCTCGCGGGTGAAGCCCTCGAGCGAGGCGATGAGGTCGGCGCCGATGCCCTGTGGCACGAAGTAGTGGTCGTAGGTCGTGGTCGGGTCGTTGAACAGCACCCCGCCGTCGCTCATCATCGGGTTGCGCGACATGGACTCGACACCGCCGGCGAGGACCATCCGGTCCCACCCCGAGCGCACCTTCTGCGCTGCGATGTTGGTCGCCTCGAGGCCGGAGGCACAGAAGCGGTTGACCTGGAGGCCGCCCACGGTGTCCGGCAGGCCGGACACCATGGCCACCGCCTTCGGCAGGTCGCCGCCCTGCTCGCCGACGGGCGTGACGACCCCGAGGACGACGTCGTCGATGACGGACGTGTCGAGTTCGGGAAGGCGGCCCGTCAGCTCCTGCACCAACCCGACCACGAGGTCGAGCGGCTTGGTCGCGTGGAGCGCGCCCCTCTTCCCCTTGCCGCGCGGCGTGCGGATCGCCTCGTAGACGAAGGCCTCGGTCACAGCGACGTCCTCTCGGTGCACGGTGTGTGGGACGGCTGCTGACAGCCGTCGCGTCGAACCAGCGTTGCTGCGGGCGTGCCGGGGCGCGGCCTACGCGCGGGGGACGCGCCCGGCTGCCGGGGGGAAGCTGTCAGGCCGTCGCGGCGGCTGCGCGCGAGGCGGCGTCGGGAGCCAGCAACTCCACCGGCAGGTCGACCAGTCGGCTCCTGACGTACTCGCCGAGCCCCTTCGCCTGCGGGTCGGGCCGGGACGACGCCGCGACGCCGCTGCCGAGCAGACCCACGACCACGAAGTTCAGGGCCTTGAGGTTCGCCAGCTCGTAGCGCTGGACGTCCAGCCCCGCGGCCTCCGGCAGCAGGGCCCGGAAGCGCTCCACGGTCAGGTACTCACGCAGCCAGGCATGCTCGGCGTCGGTCCGGACCCACAGCCCGACGTTGGCGTTGCCGCCCTTGTCGCCCGACCGGGCGCCCACCAGCAGCCCGAGCGGCCCGCGCACGGTGGCGCTGCCTGCGTGCGGCTGTGCCGAGTCGCCGTCGGCGTCCGGCACGGGCGTCGGCCACTGCGCGTCGCCGCCAGGTGTGTGCTCCACGACGCGGACCGTTCCGCCTGGCAGCGCCACCCGGTGCTCGACGAGCTCGGCGGGAACGAGCGTCGGCCAGTAGACGCCGTAGTCGCTCGCGTCGGTGGGCGGCGTCGTCGTGTGGAAGCCGGCGTAGCCGGCCAGCGCGAGCTCCATGGTGGCGTTCGAGAAGCGTCGGCCGACCTTGACCCTGTCGGGGTCCTTGACCGTGATCCGCAGGTGCGAGGTGGCCTGCTCGTTGGTTGGCGCGTCGTCACAGGAGAAGCGCATCAGCCGCACGTCGACCTCGGCGAACTGCTCCTTGCCACCCAGCACGTCGAACAGCTGCTCCTCCGCCCAGGCGGCCTTGCGCTCGATGTCGAGCCCGGTGAGCACCATCGTCATGGTGTTGCGGTAGCCACCGACGTAGTTGAGGGCGACCTTGAGCTGCCCGGTCGGCGGCGTCCCCCTTGTCCCGCTGATGCGCACCCGGTCAGGCCCGTCCTGGCTCACCCGGCAGGTGTCGAAGTGGGCGACGCAGTCGGGGTTCGCGTAGGCGGGCCCGGCGATCTCGTACAGCAGCTGCGCCGTGACCGTGCCGACGCTGACCACGCCGCCGGTCCCCTCGTGCTTGGTGATCACACTGCTCCCGTCGGCCTCGACCTCGGCGATCGGGAAGCCGGGGTAGCGACGGTCGACGAGCTCGTCGGAGAAGGCGTAGTTGCCGCCCGTGGCCTGGGGACCGCACTCGATGACGTGCCCCGCGGCCACCGCCCCGGCGAGCGCATCGACGTCGGTGCGCGACCAGCCGTGCCACCACGCGGCCGGGCCGGTGACGACCGAGGCGTCCGTGACGCGCGGGGTGATGACGACGTCGGCGCCCGCGGCGAGGGCCTCGGCCACGCCCCAGCCACCGAGGTAGGCGTTGGCCGTGACCGGCTCGACGCCTGCCCCGCGCAGGGGCCGGCCGGTGTCGAGGTGACGCAGCTCGTGGCCCGCGTCGAGGATCGCCGTCAGGCGCGGGTGCAGGTCGTCGCCCTCGACGTAGGCGACCTTCGGCGCCAGCCCGAGACGGTCGGCGAGGGCCGTCACCTCCTCGGCCAGACGCGCCGGCGCGAGGCCGCCCGCGTTGCTGACGATCCGGATGCCGCGATCGAGCGCTGTGCCCAGGGTCTCCTCAAGCTGGGTGAGGAAGGTGCGCGCGTAGCCGGCGGACGGGTCCTTGCGGCGGGCCTTCCACAGGATGAGCATCGTCAGCTCGGCGAGGTAGTCGCCGGTGACGACGTCGAGCGGCCCGCCCTCCACCATCTCGCGCATCGCGCACACGCGGTCCCCGTAGAAGCCGGAGGCGTTGCCGATCCTGACGGCGCGGCGGGTCACGAGGGGCTGACCGGAAGGAACTGGTCAGCGGGGCGGCCGGTCCCGGCTGCGCCGGCGTAGGCCTGCGCGATCTGCATCCAGGCTGTGGCCACCGCACCGGTGACCTGCAGGCCGGTGTCGAGCACGTTGCGGCGCTGCGTCACCACCAGGCAGAAGTCGAGCGCCGCGCCGGTCACCCGGTCGATTGCCTGCTCAGGGCCCCACGTCCACACCTCGCCCTGCGGCCCGGTGAGCTCCACGCGGACGCGCGTCGTCGGATGGGGCTGGCCGTGCAGGGCGAAGGAGAACGCGAACGTGCGGATGCCGAGGTCCGCCACGCTGCGCAGCCGCGTCGTCGCGGGGCGGACGAGCCCGACGGTGTCGACGACGTCCTGCCCGTGCGCCCACGTCTCCATGAGCCGGCCGGTCGCGGACGAGGCCAAGCCCATGTCGGGTCCGTACCAGGGCAGGCGGTACGCCGGATCGGCCTGCGCGTACGCCCCCAGCAGGGCGCGCCGCGACCGGGTGAACCACGCCAGGCACTCGTGCGGCCCGAGGTGGCGGTGCCGTTCCGCGACGACGTCGGGGAAGCGGTCGCCCAGGGCCAGGAGCTCGTCGCGCTGTGCCAGGAAAGCAGCCGGGTCCTGCAGGGCGAGCAGCGTGGCGTCGTCGAAGTAGGCCAGGTGGCTGACCTGGTCGAGGATGCTCCACCCTGTGGCCGGCGTCGGGGCGCTCCAGGAGCCCTGCCTCAGCCCGCCGAGCACCGACACGATGGCGGTGGTCTCGTCGGCCAGGTCGACGAGGACCCAGTCCAGGACGGTGGTGTTCATGAGCGTCATCAGCAGCCCTTCCACTGTGGTGTGCGCTTGTCGCGGAAGGCGGCCGGCCCCTCCTGGGCATCCGCACTGAGGTAGACCGGCTCCCAGAGGCGCTCGGCCTCGTCGAACGCCTCGCGCAAGGGCCGGTCCGCGACCAGTCGCACGGTCTTCTTCGCCGCCAGCACCGACAGCGGCGCATTGGCGGCGATGCGCTCGCCCAGGGCCTGCACGTGGCCGCGCAGCGCGGCATCCGGCACGACCTGGTTGACCAGGCCCATCTGCTCGGCCCGGCGCGCGGGGAAAGCGTCGCCGGTCAGGAGGACCTCCATGGCTGCGCGGGCCCCGACGAGCAGCGGCAGCGGCGCCGCCCAGGGCGCGCCCCGGCCGACCCTGACCTCCGTGACGCCGAAGCTCGCCGACTCGGCGGCCACGCACAGGTCGCACATCTGGGCCAGCAGGAACCCGCCGGCGAAGGCGACGCCGTTCACGGCGGCGATGGTCGGCTTGTCCACGACGACGTTGCGGCCGAACTGCGGCAGGAAGTCCGGAGGCGGTACGGCGAGGGCGTCTTCGGCCATCTCCTTGAGGTCACCGCCGGCGCAGAAGGCCTTCTCACCCGCACCGGTCAGCACGAGGACCTTGGCCTCGGCATCGCGGTTGAAGCGGTGGACGCCGTCCCACAGCCCCTCGCGGACCGCCCGGCTGAGGGCGTTGCGCGCCTGTGGCCGGTCGATGGTCAGCCAGGCGACGCCGCGGACGACCTCGTAGGTCACGACGGCGCTGTCGACCGTGGTCATGCTCCCTGCTCGCTCTCGGCCACGACAACCAGGACGTGCCCGAGGTCGACCGCCTGCCCGACCGTGGCGTCCAGTGCGCTGACGGTGCCGTCGTGCGGCGCCTTGATCGCGTGCTCCATCTTCATGGCCTCGAGCACGAGCACCACGGTGCCCGCGGTGACCTGCTGGCCCACCTCTGCCTCGACGCGGATCACCGTGCCGTTCATCGGCGCCACGAGTGATCCGGCCTGCGCCTGCGCGCCGGGCAGGGGGAAGCGCTCCTGCTCGGCGAAGACGGTCGCGCCGAGCACGGAGTCGGCGTACCGGGCCGCTCCCGACCGCGCGACGTCGATGACGCGGCGCACCCCCGCGACCTGCAGGTCGACCCGGTCCGCGGTGGCGGAACGCAGGCGCACGCCCTCGAGGACGACACCGTCGACGGTCGCCTCGACGGCCTGCCCGCGCAGCCGGTAGCTCACCTCGACGGCCCGGTCGCCGAGCAGCAGCGTCGTACGGGCGGCCGCGTTGTGGACGTTGCGCCAGCCGCTGGGGACCGCCGGCAGGACCGCCGAGGACGCCCGGCGCTCGGCGGCGTCCGCGACGGCGACGGCGAGGGCGTGCAGCGGCACCGCCGCGTCGGACGTGCGTGCCAGGACGGCCGGTCCGTGCCGGGTGAGGTAGCCGGTGTCGATGTCGCCGCGGCGGAACTCCTGCTCGCGCAGGACCCCGACGAGCAGGTCGCGGTTGGTGGTCATGCCGAGGATCCGCGCCTCGGACAGCGCCCGCGCCAGGAGCCGCGCGGCGGCGTCGCGGGTCGGCGCCCACGCGATGACCTTGGCCAGCATGTTGTCGTAGTGGGCACTCACGGTGCTGCCCGTGCGCACGCCCGTGTCGACGCGCACGCCGGGCAGGGCCGGCACGTCGAACAGCAGCAGCTCGCCGGTGCCCGGCAGGTAGTCGGCGGAGGGGTCCTCGGCGCACAGCCGGGCCTCGATGGCGTGGCCGGTGATCCGGGCGTCGAGCGCGGCCGGCGGCAGCGGGTCGCCCTCCGCGACGGAGATCTGCAGCGCCACGAGGTCCAGCCCCGTCACGGCCTCGGTCACCGGGTGCTCGACCTGCAGCCGGGTGTTGACCTCGAGGAAGAAGAAGTCTCCGGAGGAGTCCATGATGAACTCGACCGTGCCGGCACCGACGTAGCCGATGGCCTTGGCCGCGGCGACCGCCGCGGCGCCGAGCTCGGTGCGGACCGCGGGGGTGACGACGGGCGAGGGTGCCTCCTCGATGACCTTCTGGTAGCGCCGCTGGATGGAGCACTCCCGCTCGAACAGGTGCACGGCATGGCCGTGGGTGTCGGCGAAGACCTGCACCTCGATGTGGCGCGGCCGGTCGACGAAGCGCTCGAGGAAGACCGTGCCGTTTCCGAAGGCGGACGTGGCCTCACGGCGGGCGGAAGCGACCGCATCCTCGAGGTCGGCCGGGTCGTGCACGACGCGCATGCCGCGACCGCCGCCGCCAAACGCCGCCTTGACCAGAACGGGGTAGCCGACCTCGGCCGCGGCGCGCTCGGCGAGGCCCTCCGCGCTCTCCCCGTCCGCGATCGTGAGGCCGGGCAGCACGGGGACGCCCGCGGCCAGCATGAGCTCCTTGGCCGCCGTCTTGCTGCCCATGGACCGGATGGCCTCGGGCGGCGGGCCGACGAACACGATCCCCGCGGTGGCGCACGCCTCGGCGAACTCCGCGTTCTCCGAGAGGAACCCGTAGCCGGGGTGGACCGCGTCGGCACCGGTGCGCAGGCACGCCTCGACGACCAGGTCGGCGCGCAGGTAGGTGTCCGCGGGTGCGTTGCCCGGCAGGTGCACCGCCTCGTCGGCCTCGGTGACGAAGGGCGCGTCGGCGTCGGCGTCGGAGAAGACGGCGACGGTGGCGATGTCGAGCTCGCGGCAGCTGCGCAGGACCCGCGAGGCGATCTCACCGCGGTTGGCGACGAGCAGCTTGCGGATCGTCGTAGGAGGTGTCGTCATGGGGCGCGCCTACATCCTGAAGACGCCGAAGCCACGGCGTCCTTCAACGGTCTGGGAGTGAGCGGCCGACAGGCACATGCCGAGGACCGTCCGGGTGTCGCGGGGGTCGATGACCCCGTCGTCGTACATGCGCGCCGTGGTGAAAAAGGCGTGCGACTCGCGCTCGATCTGCGCTTCGATCTCCGCCGTGCGCTGCGCGTCAGCCTCCTCGTCGTACGGCTTCCCGGCCGAGGCAGCGGACTCGCGCCCGACGATGGAGAGCACGCCTGCGAGCTGGGCGGCGCCCATGACGGCCAGGCGGGCGTTGGCCCAGCTGAACATGAAACGCGGGTCGTAGGCGCGGCCGGACATGCCGTAGTTGCCGGCGCCGAACGAGGCGCCCATGTTGATGGACAGGTGCGGCACGGTGCTGTTCGCGACAGCGTTGATCATCTTCGCGCCGTCCTTGATGATGCCGCCTTGCTCGTAGGCAGCGCCGACCATGAACCCGGTGACGTTGTGCAGGAACACCAGTGGGGTGTCCGTCTGGTTGGCCAGCAGGATGAACTCCGTGCCCTTCTTGGCCTCGTCGCTGAACAGGACACCGTTGTGGTTGGCGAGGACGCCGACCGCGAAGCCGTGGATGGAGCCCCATCCGCAGACCAGGCTGCTGCCGTACCCGGGCTTGTACTCGCCGAACTCCGAGCCGTCGAGCACGCGGGCGAGCACCTCGCGCGGGTCGACCGGCACGCGGAAGTCGGCGGCGGCGATGCCGAGCAGCTCCTCTGGGTCGTGCAGCGGCTCGCGCAGCTCCCGCGTGGGGCCGGGGCCGAGCTTCTTCCAGCCGAGTTCCGCGACGATCTGCCGCCCGATGCGGATGGCGTCGACCTCATCGAGGGCCAGCTGGTCGCCGAGGCCGGACACGTGCGAGTGCATGCGGGCCCCGCCCAGCGACTCGTCGTCGGAGTCCTCGCCAGTGGCCATCTTGACGAGCGGTGGACCGCCGAGGAAGACCTTGGCCCCACCGTCGACCAGCACGCAGTAGTCGCACATTCCCGGCACGTAGGCGCCGCCGGCGGTCGCGTTGCCGAACACCAGGGCGATGGAGGAGATGCCGTTGGCCGACAGCTGCGTCAGCTTCTGGAAGATCTTGCCCGCGTCGACAAAGAGCTCGGACTGGGTCGGCAGGTCGGCGCCGCCGGACTCGACCAGGTAGACGACGGGGAGCCGGTTCTCGCGGGCGATGTCGAGGGCACGCAGGTTCTTCTTCAGGGTGTAGGGGTTCATCGCGCCGCCGCGCACGGTCGGGTCGTGGGCGATGACCATGCACTCAACGCCGCTGATGACGCCGATGCCGGTGAGGATGCTGGCGCCGACCGTGAAGCGGGTGCCCCAGGCGGCCAGCGAGCTGAGCTCGAGGAAGGGCGTGTCCCGGTCCAGGAGCAGCTCCAGCCGCTCGCGGACGAGCAGCTTGCCGCGTTCGTGGTGGCGGGTGTTGTAGCGGTCGCCGCCGCCGGCCCGGACGACGTCGAGCTGGGCCTCCAAGGCGGCCACGGCCTCGGTCTGCGCCGCCTGGTTGCGCAGGTAGCCCGCGTCCCGGGTGTCGATGGTGCTCTTGAGCGCGGGCATCTGCTCGCGTCCCCCTTGTCCTCTGTGGGCCGCTGCGGCGGCACCGGGTCTGGGCCGTCGTCGCGGCGCGGTCTGCTGGGCGTGCGCGGTTGTGAAGGGACGTTCACGGGGTGGTGGGCCAGGCCGAGGATCGTCCTCGGCTGGCCCCGGGCCCGTGACCGGACCCGGGGCGGCGGCCTACGCGCCGTCGCGCACTAGGCGCCGGCCTGAACCGGCGCGGACGGTGGCGGCGTCCCGATCACGAGGGCGAACGGCCGGTTTTCGATCGGGCCCGCACGGTCGATGGCGATGTACTTGGACTCCGTGTATTCGTCGATCGAGTGCGGCCCGCCCTCACGGCCCAGGCCGCTCTGCTTGAAGCCGCCGAACGGGTAGTTCGGGTTGATGACGTGCCAGTCGTTGACGTAGACCATGCCGGCCTCGAGCTGGCGGGCGACGTCGATCGCCTTCTCTTCATCCTGCGACCAGACGCCGGCCGACAGCCCGTAGTCCGTGTCGTTGGCGATCTTGATCGCCTCGTCGACGCTGTCGAAGGTGAGCACGGACAGGACGGGCCCGAACACCTCGCAGCGGGCGATGTCCATGTCGTTGGTGACGTTGGTGAAGACCGTCGGCTCGATCCAGTTGCCGGTCTCGTACTGCGCGCCCTGCGGGCGTCCGCCGCCGACCACTGCCACGGCGCCCTCGGCCTTGGCCCGCTCCAGGAAGCCGAGGATGCGGGTCTCCGCCTCCTTGGTGATGACCGGGCCGACGTCGGTACCCGGGTCGAGCGGGTCGCCGAGGGTCAGGGTCCGGGCCCGCTCGACGAGTCGCACGGTGAACTCCTGCGCGATGCTGCTCTGCACCAGCAGGCGGGTGCCCGCCTCGCACGCCTCACCGTTGTTGGCCATGGCGGCGTAGAGCGCACCGTCGACCGCCACGGACAGGTCGGCGTCCTCGAGCACGATGTTGGGACCCTTGCCCCCCAGCTCGAGGGTCACCCGCTTCACGGTGTCGGCGCTCTGGCGCAGGATGGCCTTACCCACCTCGGTGCTGCCGGTGAAGGCGACCTTGCGGACGTCGGGGTGGCCGGCCAGGTGGGCACCCACCGGCTCGCCGTCACCGACGAGCGCGTTGAGGACGCCCTTGGGCAGGCCCGCCGCCTCGAACTCCTTGGCGAGCTCCATGCAGACGAGCGGTGCGTGCTCGTCGGGCTTCATGACCACTGAGCAGCCGGCGGCCAGGGCCGGGCCGACCTTCCAGACGAGGGTCAGCAGGGGGATGTTCCACGGCACGATCGCGGCGACGACACCGACGGGCTCGCGGCGCACGATGCCGCTGAAGGGCAGCGGAGCGGTGACATCCGGACCAGCCACCTCGTACTGGTAGCTCTTCGCCACCTCGACGAGGTACTGCAGCTGCATGACCGACAGGCCGAGGTGCAGGGCGCCGGTGACGCGGATGGTCGCGCCGTTCTCGCGGGTCTGCAGGACGGCGAGCTCCTCCATGCGCTCGTACAGGCGGCCAGCGACCGTCGCGATGACGTTCGCCCGGTCCTCCGGCGACGTCCGCCGCCACTCGCCGGCCTCGAAGGACGCCTTCGCTGCCGCGACCGCGGCGTCGACGTCCGTGACGCCGGCCTTGGCCACCGTGGCGACGAGCTCGTCGGTCGCGGGGCTGCGGATCTCGTAGCGCTCGGCGCTGTCGACCCACTCCCCGCCGATGAGCATCTTGTAGTGCGGAACGTCGGACATCGTTGTCTCCAGGTCGGTCGGCTGCTGGTCGGGGAGGGTCACACGAGCTGGGGCTGGGCGCCGAGGGCGCGGTAGCCGCTGCGGTAGTAGAGAAGCGGCTCGGCGTCACCGCGGGCCTGCAGCGAGACGACCTGGCAGGTGACGATCTGGTGGTCTCCGCCGTCGAAGACGTCCTGCACGCAGACTTCGAGGTGGGCCGCGGCGCCGTCCAGGGCGGGGGCGCCGCGCGGGGTGGGCGTCCACACCACATCTGCGAACTTGTCGCTGCCGCTGCGGGCGAAGCCGTTGGACAGCTGCTGCTGGTCGCCGCTGAGCACGTTGATGCAGAGCACCTCCGCGCGGGAGAGCACCGGCCACGACGTGGAGGACCTCGCCGGGCAGAACAGCACCAGCGGCGGGTCGAGCGACAGCGAGGCGAAGGACTGGCACGTCATGCCGGCGGGGGCGCCGTCCACGACGCCGGTCACCACCACCACGCCGCTGCAGAAGTGGGACAGCACCTCCCGGAAGTGCCCGGGGTCGTCGACGGTGAGCATCAGCCCACCTGCCGGTCGCGGCCGGCCCAGAAGGGCGCGCGCAGCGCCTTCTTGTCGACCTTGCCGGCGGGGTTGACGGGGAGCTCGGTGCGTCGCTCGACGGTCTTCGGGGCGGCGACGCCGCCGAGCTCGTGCTTGACCAGCGCGATCAGCTCGGCGTCCTCCACCTGCGCGCCGTCCTTGAGGACGACGAAGGCGTGGACCGCCTCTCCCCACTTCTCGTGCGGAATGCCGACGACCGCCGACATCGCGACCGCGGGGTGGGTGGCAAGCACGTCCTCGACCTGGCGGGGGAAGACGTTGAAGCCGCCGGATACCACCATGTCCTTCTTGCGGTCGACGAGATAGAGGAAGCCGTCCTCGTCCAGGCGGCCGACATCGCCGGTGTGGACCCAGCCCTCGCGCAGCGCCTCGGCGTTGCGCGAGGCGTCGACGTAGCCGAGCATCTGCCCCAGCTGCCTGCTGCAGATCTCTCCGGTCTCGCCGACGGGCAGCACGTTGTCCTGCTCGTCCTGGATGCAGACCTTGACGTACGGGATCGGGCGTCCCGCCGACGCGAGCCGGCCGATCGCCTGCGGACTGTCGACCCGGTGGTCGTCCTTGCGCAGGCAGGAGACGTAGCCGGGCTCCGTGCCGGCGTAGGTCTGGATGAAGATGGGCCCGAAGACGTCGAGCGCGGCCTTCAGGCGGTCCGGCGCGATCGGCGACCCGGCGTAGACGATGGTCTGCAGGCTGCTGATGTCGTAGTCGGCGCGGTGTGGTGAGTCGACCAGCATGTAGATGATCGTCGGGACGACCGCGGTGGCAGTGACCTTCTCCTTCTCGATCGCGGCGAGCAGCCCGTCGACCTCGAGCCCGGGCAGCATCACGTTGGTGCCGCCGCGGATGAAGGTGGGCATCGCGAAGATCTGCGTGAAGTGGGTCATGGGCGCGCCGTGGGCGAACACCTCGCCGAAGCGGATGTCGCCGATCTCCAGACCGGCGGTGATGGAGTAGTGCGCCCACGTGAAGTGGGAGTTGACGACTCCCTTCGGCTCGCCGGTGCTGCCGGACGTGAACAGGACGTACGCCTCGTCGTGCTCGTCGATGCGCACCTGTGGCGGGTCGGTGGGCTGGGAGCCCATGTGCTCGTCGTAGTCGAGCGCCTCCGCCACCGCCTGCCCCGTGCCACCGAGGCGGACGACCGTCTTGATGCCCGGGGCACCGGCGAGGATCTCCTGGGCGACTGCTTCGAACGAGGCGTGGTAGATCAACGCGGTCGCCGCCGTCTGCTCCAGGTTCTGCCGGTGCGTGGCCGCGGACGCGCGGCCCGGCATCTGCACGAGCACGGCGCCGGCCTTCCAGATGCCGTGCTGCGTGGGCAGGAACTCCAGGCAGTTCGGAAGCAGCAGCCCGACGCGGTCGCCCTGGACCACTCCGGCGGCGACGAGGCCGTTCGCGACGCGGTTGGCCTGGTCGCGCATCTCGCGGTAGGTCATCCGGCGGTCGCCGTCAACGATTGCCGTGCGGTCCGCGTAGTCCTGCGTGACCCGGTCGAAGACCTCAGGCAGCGTGCCCCACATGTCATTGCCTCCTGGTTGACGGGTCCGGGAAGGACCGCGCGTGCTGGTGGTCGCGTACGAGCCGGTCGACGAGCTTGGCGACGGCGACGACTTCGTCCGTCCCGGAGACGGAGTGGCCGGCCGCCCACACCGCGCCCTGCCCCAGGAGCCGGTCCTGGGCGAAGCCGCCGCCGGCGTCGGCGCCCTGGTCGGCGAGCCAGCTCGACAGCACGTTGGCCGCGAGGCCGCTCACCTGGGTCGAGGTCGTGACGTCGTCGAGGGTGGCCGCGACGACGGCGGCCTTGTAGTCGGGCGCGGCCAGGCTCTCCTCGGTCGCGATGAAGCTCGTTCCCAGGTAGGCGAGGTCGGCGCCGAGCACCTGCGCGGCAAAGACCCCCTCGCCGTCGCTCACTCCGCCGGCCAACACCAAGGTCCCGTCGAAGCGGTCCCGGACAGCACGCACGAAGCTGATGGGGTTGGCCCAGCCGGTCTGCCCACCGGCGCCGGCGGTCAGGAGCACCAGGCCGTCGACGCCGGCGGCGATGGCGAGCTCCGCGTGGCGCAGGCTGGCGACGTCCGACCAGACCAGCACGCCCGCGTCGTGCAGCGGCCCCACGACCTCCCGGGGAGAACCGACGCTCGCGACGACCAGCTCGACGCCCGCGCGCACGACGGCCGCGAGGTCGCTGTGGAGCCGGGCGTTGGTCCGGTGCACGACGAGGTTGGCGCCGAGCGGAGCGGCCTGTGCCCCCGTCGGCGTCCCGGCGGCGATGCCCTCGGTCATCTGCGCCAGCCAGCTGTCCAGGACCTGGGGAGAGGAGGCGTTGTGGGTGGGGAAGGTCCCGACGACGCCGTGCGTGCAGGCCGCGACGACGAGGTCGGGACCGGAGACGCCGGTCATCGGCGCCGCCACGACGGGGACCCGCAGGCGCTGCGCCCAGCCGGAGGGCAGCACCATCAGGCTCCCCGGCGGGTGACCGGAACGGCGGCCCGGACGAGCGGAGCGGACATGCTGCGAACCTCCCGGGATCACCGTGCGCGTGGGCCTTCCGGCGGCGGCCGGAGGCGGTGATTAGGAGTAGATGTGGTCCCCGTCACCCGGACCTCATCCCGTGGGGGGAACTCCAGGACCGAGGGGGGGACCGCCCGCTGCAGTGGCCGCCGGCCGGGCACGATCGAGCCCCCGGCCGGGCGGCCAGGGGGCTCGGGGCGGGCTCCGTCAGACGCGCAGGAACTGGGCGATCGCCTGGGCGCGGTTGGCGACGCCGAGCTTGCGGAGGATGTGCTTCACGTGCGTTTTGACCGTGCTCTCGGCCACGACGAGCTGGTCGGCGATCTGCTGGTTGGTGGCGCCCACGGCGACCAGGGCCAGGACCTCCCGCTCCCGCACTGTGAGCTGCTCGAGCGCGTCTCCCGGACCGAACGTCGGGACCGTGCGCGTCGCCGTCGGGGACGACGGCGGCGCACCGCCGTTGAGGACCAGCTCGCACCCGCGGTCGGCGAGCAGGTCGTCACTCGCCGCCAGCACCTGGCGCACGCGTTCGCGCTGCTCGAGCAGGCGCTCGCGGAGGACGGCGCGCTCGTACAACTGGGCGAAGCACTGCGCGAAGGCCCAGAGCACGTCGCGGTCGACGCTGTCGACCCGGCGGCCGGTCGTGCTGTAGTCGGCGTGGAGGAAGCCGATCACGGCGTCGCCCACGACCAGCGGCGCGACGACGTACGACACCGACTGACCGGCATCGACGATGATCGGCTTGTGGACGTCGGCCTCCTGCGTGTCGTAGACCGCGGCCGGCCGGCGCTCCTGCAGGATGCGCGACTCGAGCAGCATGCCTTCGAGCGGGATGGGCCGGTCGACCCAGGCCTCGAACCACTCCTCGTCGTCGCTGTTTTCGCCCGCGCCGAAGTGCGCCATCCACGGCTTCCACATGGCGCCGTCGACGCGTGACAGCACCGCGCGCCCGAAGCCGCAGCGCAGCACCAGCTCCTCGCAGACGTGGTCGAGAAGGTCGTTGGAGGTGGTCAGCGCACGGAGCCGTGCCGTCGCGGCGTCGCAGTCGGCGAGCCGCCGGGACAGCAGGCCGAGCTCGTGCTCGAAAATCGCGTTGCCGAGGTGCTGGAGCGCGACGAGCAGGTCGTGCACCCGGGCGCTGAGCAGCTCGTCGAGCGGCTCGCCCGAGGTCGACCGGGAGATGCACTCCCACGTGAGCGCCTCGACCGCACCACCGAGGTCCCCGGCGAGCACGCGGTTGCGCACCGCCCGGCTGGGCTCGGAACCCAGCACCTCGCTGGCTGAGAGCTGCAGTGCGACGACGCGGGTGGCGAGTTGCTCCTCGCTCTGCCGCCAGGTCGCGCTCCGGTCGGCAGCGGGCGCTTGGCGGACCGGGCGGGTCACGCGGACCGGTCCTGAGCCCCGGTCATCCGCAGGAACACGTAGACCGCCTCGGCCCGATTGGCAGCGGGGAGCTTGCGCAGGATCCGCTTCACGTGCGACTTCACGGTGCTCTCCGAGACCACGAGCCGGTCGGCGATCTCGAGGTTGGTGGCACCGGTCGCGAGCAGCGACAAGATCTCGTGCTCACGGGCGGTCAGTTGCCGGTCGTCCTGGACCTCGACGGCGGTGGCCACCGGCCGCGGCGCGGCGGCGGCCGAGCCCGGACACGCCCGGGAGAAGCGCACCGCGGCCGGGTCGAGGCCCGGCCCGGGCGACCGCTGCGACAGCAGCGTCTGGCGGATCTGCTCGCGCTGGCGCACGACACGCTCGAGCAGCGCGGCCCGCTCGTAGGCCCGGGTGAAGCCGTCGGCGAACAGTTGGAGGACGTCCCGGTCCAGCTTCGTCAGCGGCCGTCCGGTCGGCTGGTTGTCGGCGTGCAGCAGGCCGATGATGCGACCGTCGGCGACGAGGGGGGCGGTGACGTAGGCACCGCGGACGCCGGCACCGGTCAGCGGATGGTCGGCCCACCCGTCCGGCTGCGGCAGCACCAGCTGCGGCTGTCGCCGGCGTACGACGTCGGTCTCCGGGAGCCCGGACACCAAGGCGACCTGGCCGGCCCGCACAGGCACGGGGCCCGCTCCGCGGACGTGCAGGACGCCGGGGGTCCAGGAGGAGCCCTCGACGCGCGACACCAGGGCGCGGTCGAAGCCACCGGCGTCGCAGAGCGCGGCAGGGCAGGCCGCGCTGAGCTCGTTGGGCCCGGCGCCCAGGGACACCGCTTCGAGCACCTCCTGCACCCGGGCGAAGCGGGTCGACCCGGTCTCCCGGACGTGCCGGCGCAGCAGCCCCTGAAGCACGCCGGCCACGCCGGCGACGTCGCCCGCGTCGAGGCCGCAGATGCGCCCGTCGGTCACGGCGGCGACCGCCCGGACCGGGACGTCGCCCAGCGCGTCGTAGAGCCGGCGGCCCTGGACGTCGTCCACGGTGTCCGTGGCCAAGAGGTCGCGCACACCGCCGGCCAGCCAGCCCACGTGCACGGTCTGGAGGGCATCGACGTCGTCGCCGCTGCGGCGGGCGGTCAGGGCGGGTGCGGTCACGGTTGGTCCTTCGGGCGAGCAGGGAGGGGGGAACGGCCCTTGACGACGCCAGCCTCCGGCGGGGCACTATGTGTATGACGATTCACTAGCGCCGAGTATGAGACGTGGGTCACAGGGTGTCAATCGGGGCTTTCCGGGCATATCGGGTGCCCGCTCAGGGCGGGGCTGCATGCGCGTAGACGGCAACATCGGCGGAGGGGTCGACGGCAGCAGCGGCGGCAGCCTCGAGGAGGTGCACGGCCAGGTCGACCTGGCCGTGCGGTGTGGGCTGGACGCCGTCTGGTCGACCGAGGTCAGCCGCGACCCCTTCCTGCCCCTGGTCCTCGCGGCCGCGCGCGACCGGGACCTGCAGGTCGGCACCGCCGTGACGGTGGCCTTCGCCCGCAGCCCCATGACGACGGCGATGGCCGCCCACGACCTCCAGAGCTTCAGCCAGGGCCGCCTGCTGCTGGGGCTCGGGTCGCAGGTCGCGGCCCACATCACCCGCCGCTTCTCGATGCCGTGGTCTGCACCGGCGGCCCGCATGCGCGAGTACGTCTGCGCCCTGCGCGCGATTTGGCAGAGTTGGCAGGACGGCACGCCGCTGTCCTTCCGCGGCGACTTCTACGAGCACTCCCTCATGCCGCCGCTGTTCCGTCCGGACCCACACCCCTTCGGCGCTCCACCGGTGCTGCTGGCCGCCGTGGGCCCGCGCATGACCGAGGTGGCCGGCGAGGTTGCCGACGGCTTGCTGGTGCACGCTTTCAGCACGCCGCGCCACCTCCGGGAGGTCACGCTCCCGCAGGTGCAGGAGGGTCTGCAGGCAGCCGGCCGCCGACGTGAGGACTTCACCGTCTGCTGGCCCGGGCTCGTGGCGACCGGGGCCGACGAGCGCTCGCTGGCCGCCGCCGTCCTGGCGGTCCGCCACCAGGTCGCCTTCTACGGCGCGACCCCGGCCTACCGCGGCGTGCTCGACCTGCACGGGTGGGGCGAGCTTCACGAGGAGCTGCACCGGCTCTCGCGCGAGGGCGACTGGACCACCATGACAGAACTGGTCGACGACGAGATACTGGCCGCCTTCGCCGTGGTCGGCGAGCCTGACGCGGTGGGCGCCGAGGTGCGTCACCGCGTCGGCCACCTGGTCGACCGGTACACGCTGTTCACCCCTTACCCGCTCGCCGCCGATGTCCGTGCCCAGGTCGTCCAGGCGCTGCGCGACCCCGAACCGGCAGGAGCCGCCGAGTGACTGCGACGCCCGCGCGAGCACGGACCCGCGACCCCGCGCGCAAGCAGCGGATCCTCAGCGCTGCAGCCGATCTCATCGCTCGGGACGGCTACCACACGGTGTCCATGTCCGACATCGGCGCAGCTTCGGGTGTCACGGGCTCGGCCATCTACCGCCACTTCCCGAGCAAGTCGGCGCTGCTGGTGGCACTGTTCGACCGGGCCATCGACGCGCTGCTCGCCGCCGCCGAGCACACCGCCGACAACGCACCGGACCTCGACCTCGCACTCGACGTGATGGTGCGTGAGCAGGTGGAGTTCGTCGTCGCGCAGCGGGCAGTGGCGCAGGTCTACCACCGGGAGGTGCACTCCCTGCCGGTCGAGGACAGCCGACGGCTGCGGCGCAAGCAGCGCGCCTACGTCGAGGTCTGGGTACGGCTGCTCGGCGACCTGCGACCGGAGCTCACGAAGCAGCACGCCCGGGCGCTGGTGCACGCCGCGATCGGCGCCATCCAGTCGACGCTCTTCGCGAGCGACGCGCTGGAGGGCGACCCGCTGCGCGGACTGCTGCACCGGTCGGCCCGGGCGGTGCTCCGGGTCACAGCCTGACCCGTGGGCCTGGCTGGGCAGCAGCGAGCCGAGGCCAGGCAGTCCACGGCGGGCCCCGAACGTCTTCCCCGCAAGGGTCGTCCTGTCGGGCAACGGGGTTCCTCCCACGGGAGGACGGCCCCGATGTGACATGCGTCCTACGTTGCGGACCTGCGCCGCCCGAGGCGGCACCCGCGACGTCCAAGGAGAACCGATGAACTACTCGTTCGCCGTCAAGTGGTTGAGGGCGTTCCGCGACAGCCCCGAGCGCATCGTGGCCATGTACGCAGACGACTTCGTGTTCGAGGACCCGATCCTCGACCAGTTCCAGATCAACGACAGGGGCGACCTGTCCCGCATCTTCGCGCTGTACGCCAACAAGGACACCGAGAACGGCTACGGCATCCACAACTTCCGCATCCGCGGCTACGAGGGCGACGCCGAGAGCGGGCTCATCCGCTGGGAGTGGGGTCCCGAGCACGCGGGCAACTTCGTCGGCCTCGACGTGTTGAACAAGCCTTTCACGACCCAGGGCCACACGTTCCACATCTACGACGACGACGGCAAGATCGTGCGCGAGTCGTCGTGGTGGGACTTCACGCCGATCCTCGTCCAGATCGGCTACCCGGGCGTCTCCAAGAACCTCGTCGACACCGCCGTCCCGGCCTAGGAGGAGCAGCACATGACCACCACCGACATCGCCAACACCTGGGCCAAGACCCTGCAGGAGGACCTCGAGGCACACGCCGAGCTCTACGCCCCCGACGAGGAGTTCAGCATCGAGGCGCGCATGGTCGACGACCACCTCGTCGACACCATCGGGGAGCGCGCCGACCTGCTCCAGCAGCTGGCGGTCTGGACCAACACCGACCTGTCGAACGGGCTGGGCGTCCACAAGCTCACGGTCACCGAGAGCTTCCCCGGCAACGGCCACGAGATGATCCACTGGGACTACTCGGTCACGGGCCTGAAGACCTTCCACGGGCTGCCGGCCGAGGGGAAGACCCTCACCAGCAAGGGTTCGACCTTCCTGCAGTTCAACGTCGACGGCAAGATCGTGCTCGAGTCGACCGTGCTCAACCAGATCCCCATCTACCAGGCGCTCGGCGTCCCGCTCGTGACGCCGCACTAC